>DAIDAS010000314.1 GCA_027310505.1 bacterium | reverse complement strand
GAGGTGGTCTTGGTAAGCATTTACTTCCTCGATGAGTAAATCAGAATGCACATATTTTATACGGGAATTTGTATCGGCAGGAGGTTGGGGAGAGGCAAAAAAATGGCGGCCTTGCGGCCGCCCAGGGAGGAGATGTTCAGGATGTTGCCTGGAGCCTGTCGAAACAGGCGCTTAGTTGATTGTCAGTTTCTTGCTGGCCGCTGCGGTTTTCTTCGGCAGCACCAGTTCCAGCACGCCCTCGGCATATTTGGCGTGTGCCGTGGCTTCGTCGATGTCGCTGGCAAGGGAAAAGCTGCGCGCGACCTTGCCGTAGTAGCGTTCGGAGCGTAGTACCTTTTCGCCCTCTTTCACTTCTTTTTCCTGCTTTACTTCAGCGCTGATCGACACCTGGTTGCCGTCGATGGTGACGTGGATGTCATCTTTCTTTACGCCCGGGATCTCGGCGTGCACGGTGTAGCCCTTGTCATCTTCTTTTACGTCCATCCTGATCTGTACATCGGGAGCGCCTTCGATGCGTACCGGGCGGAAAAAGCCTTTGAATACATCATCGAACGGATCGAGAGCGGAAATCTGGAACGGGTCGAAACGGGTTACGTTAGCCATTGAGGACTCCTTAATCAAAGTTGGGTTGACGAAAGATGGCCTGTGCGGCCGTTAATGGCTAGATGGAGCGCCCCGATAAATTTTCAAGGGGGTAAAGAGACTTTTTGATGCTTGAACGAGGCATAAAAAAAGCGGCCTTGCGGCCGCTCAAGGGGAGGAGACGTTCATGAGATGTCGTGAACGAGGACATTATACATAATCAGGATAAGAAGGACAATAATATCTTGATTATATTTTGAGCATAATCGGATTTGCCTTGGTCGTGGCTACAGGCTCTTGATGAATACCTTGGATCGCCGCTGGTAGTTGTAAAGCTGCTGCTTTGCCGGCGGCAGCGCGGAGACGTCTGCCTCCACGTAGCCCCGCTCGACGAACCAGTGGGCGGTGCGTGTGGTGAGCACGAACAGTGAGATGATGCCGCGTTTTTTGGCTTCTTCCTCACAGAAATGCAGTAGCCGTTCGCCTCGGCCGCCACCGCGGAAGGAGGGGTGTACCGCCATGCAGGCCAGTTCGGCCTGGCTGACGTCGCTGAACGGATAAAGCGCTGCGCAGCCGATGATGATGCCGTCGTGCTCCATCACGTAGAAATGGCCGATTTCCATTTCCAGGCGTTCGCGGCCACGCTTGACCAGGATACCCTCGGTCTCCAGTGGTTCGATCAGTTGCAGCAGGCCGCCGACGTCGCCAATCTCGGCCTGCCGCATCGATTCCAGCGGCATTTCCGTGACCATGGTGCCAATGCCTTCGTGGGTAAACAGTTCCTGCAGGATGGCGCCATCGGTATGGCGGCAGATCATGTGGGTGCGTGCCACGCCATGCTCGCAGGCGCGCACGGCGCTGGGGAGATAGTAGCGGACGTCTTCGGTGATGTTGACCGCGTTGTCGCTCTGCGTATGCCGCAAAAGGTTGCGCGCTTTTTCGGCAGTCATTTCGCGCAGCAGTTCGCCGCGCGCGTTGAGCACGCCGGGAGAATCCATCAGGAAGATCAGCTTGTCTGCATCCAGTGCAATCGCTGCGCTGGTGGCGACATCCTCCAGCGTCAGGTTGAACGCTTCACCGGTCGGCGAGTAGCCCAGCGGAGAAAGCAGCACCAGTTCGCCATCATCCAGACGCTTCTGGATGCCAATTGCATCCACCTTGCGGACCTCGCCTGTATGCTGCAGGTCGATCCCTTCCCGCACACCCAGAGGGCGGGCGGTGACGAAGTTGCCGCTCGCGACGCGAATATCCGAGCCGGCCATCGGCGAATTGACCAGGCCCATCGACAGCAGGGCTTCGATTTCCACCCGAATCGCACCGTTGGCTTCCTTGACGGCTTCCATGGTGGGTTTGTCGGTAACGCGCAGGCCGGTGACGAAATGAGACGCGATCTTCGTGCGCTTAAGTCGCGACTCGATCTGTGGGCGGGAGCCATGCACCAGTACCAGCCGCACTTCAAGGCTGGCGAGCAGGTTCAGGTCGTGTGCCAGTGCCACGAATTGACCGTCATCGACGACTTCGCCGCCGAAAGCGATTACGAAGGTGCGGCCACCGAAGGCGTGGATATAGGGTGCAACCGAGCGGAACCAGCGCACAAACTCCTGCGGCTGGAGCAGGCTGTTGCGCTGTCCGGTTTGCGAGGAGGCGCTAGATGAAGTCTCGGCTTGCGCGTAGAGGAAGGCGGGAGAGCAATCCAGTGCCGCGCAAAGCTTGTGCAGCATGGTTTCGGACACGCCCTGCCCGCCACGCTCGATGCGTGAAAGATTGCCGGTGTCGGCTTCGATTCTGTCCGCGAGCTGCTGCAAGGTCAGTCCCAGTGCCTTGCGGCGTTTGCGAAGGGCTTTTCCGAATGACATGGGGGGCGCCTTGAAGTGGTTGTCGTGCAGAAATGTAAATTATTTCTGCGTTAAACGCAATAAATTTGGGCTAAAAGTCGCCCCATAGCGTTTGCATCGCCGCCAGTGCCGCCAGTGCTGCGGTTTCGGTGCGAAGCACGCGTGCGCCAAGGCGTACTGGAGTGAATCCGCAACTCACTGCGGCCTGGATTTCCTGTGGGGAAAAGCCGCCTTCGCAGCCGATCAACAGGCAAATGTCCTCTTCGGGCTTGGGGAGTTCGTGCAGGGTGTGACCTGCGGTGGGGGAGAGCATGATCTTGTGCTTGAAGCTTTGTGCCGAGCCGAGCCAGTTCAGTAATGGGGTCGGTGCGGCAACCGGTGGCACGTGGGCGCGGCCGCTTTGTTCGCAGGCAGAAACGACGACGTTTTGCCAGTGCTCGCGACGCTTGTCGGCGCGCTCGCCGGTCAGTTTGACTACGCTGCGCTCGGAGGCTAGCGGCTGGATGGCGGCGACGCCAAGTTCCACCGCCTTTTGCAGGGTGAAATCCATGCGGTCGCCGGAGGAGATGGCCTGTGCCAGCGTGACCTGTAGCGGCGACTCGCGGTTGGCCGGAGCCCAGTCGGTGATTTTTGCAGTGACGCCATCCTTTGAGACGCGAAGCAGCTCAACGTAATAATCATGGCCGTCGCCATTGAACAGGACGGCCTGGTCGCCTGCCTTTAGCCGCAAGACCCGGCTGGCATGGTGAGCGGCATTTTCCGGCAATTCCAGTTGTGCGCCGGGGCCAAGCTTTGCGTCGCAATAAAACCGTGGTGAGGACATGGATTTGGGGTGCGTCGGGAGTGATAAAATTACGACTAATTGTATAAGGAAAAGGAGTTGGAATCATGGTGAGTCTGCAAACCCCAATCTGCGATTTTGGCTGGAAGGCGCCGGATTTCAAGTTGCAGGGGGTCGACGGCAAAACATATACGCTGGCCGACGTGCGTGGCGAGCGCGGTCTGCTGGTGATGTTCATCTGCAATCATTGCCCGTATGTGAAGGCGATTCGTCCGCGCCTCGTGCGTGACCTCAAAGAGCTGGTGGCGCTGGGCGTGAACGCCATTGGTATCATGTCCAACGATCCGACTGACTACCCCGAGGACGGTTTTGAGCATATGAAGGAAGTGGCGCAGGCGTTTGACTTTCCCTTTCCGTACGTGATCGATCCGACGCAGGAGGTGGCCAAGGCTTACGGCGCGGTCTGCACGCCGGACTTTTTCGGCTTCAACGGCAATCTGGAACTGCAGTACCGTGGGCGGTTCGACGAATCGCGCAAGGAGACTTCGGCGGATAGCACCAGGGACCTGTTCCACGCCATGAAGCAGGTGGCGGAGACTGGTCGTGGGCCGCAGGAGCAGGTACCGTCGATGGGCTGTTCCATCAAGTGGATCAACGAGTAGCCATAATGAGTCTCCGGCCTTGCAGTCGAGGTTTTGGGCAGTCCGGCCTATTGCCCTGACCGCATAAAAGGAGAATAATTATGGTACTTTCCCACCTCAGGCGCCCATAACTAATCCAACGGCCTGTATCCATGGGGAATCCCTGAGGATTTGTTTCTGCTCTGCCCTGAAGTAAGGCAGGAGTATTTTTCGCTTTTGATTAACGATAGGAACGACTATGGCAACTCGTAAAGAATTGGCAAATGCCATCCGCGCGCTGGCGATGGATGCTGTTCAAAAGGCAAATTCAGGCCACCCCGGCGCCCCTATGGGCATGGCGGATATCGCCGAAGTGCTGTGGAACAACCATCTGCGCCACAACCCGGCCAACCCGAGCTGGGCTGATCGCGACCGTTTCATTCTCTCCAACGGCCACGGCTCCATGCTGATCTACTCGCTGCTGCACCTGAGCGGCTACGATCTGCCGATGGACGAAATCAAGACGTTCCGTCAACTGCATTCCAAGTGCGCCGGTCACCCGGAATACGGTTACGCGCCTGGCGTTGAGACTACCACCGGTCCGCTGGGCCAGGGCATCACCAATGCCGTTGGTTTCGCCATGGCAGAAAAGCTGATGGCTGAACAGTTCAACAAGCCGGGTCACGATATCGTTGACCACCGCACCTGGGTGTTCCTGGGCGATGGCTGCATGATGGAAGGCATCTCCCACGAAGCATGCGCGCTGGCCGGTACCTGGGGCCTGGGCAAGCTGACCGCGTTCTGGGATGACAACGGCATCTCGATCGACGGCCACATCGAAGGCTGGTACACCGATGACACCGCCAAGCGTTTCGAAGCCTATGGCTGGCACGTCGTGCCGAACGTCGACGGCCATGACCCGGCTGCCATCAACGCCGCAATCGAAGAAGCCAAGAAAGTTACCGACAAGCCGACCCTGATCTGCACCAAGACCATCATCGGCTGGGGTTCCCCCAACAAGTCCGGCAGCCACGACTGCCATGGCTCCGCACTGGGTGATGCCGAAGTGGCCGCAACCCGCGCCAACATCGGCTGGAACCATGAGCCGTTCGTGATCCCGAAGGACGTTTACGAAGGTTGGGACGCCCGCACCAAGGGGCAAGGCTCCGAAACCCTGTGGAACAACAAGTTTGCCGAATACGCCAAGGCCTATCCGGCTGAAGCTGCCGAGTTCAAGCGCCGCATGGCAGGCGAGTTGCCGGCCAACTGGAAGGAAGCCACTGCAGCCCTGATCAAGACTACCAACGAGAAGGCCGAGACTGTTGCTACCCGCAAGGCTTCGCAAAACGCCATCAACGCACTGGCTGCCCTGCTGCCGGAATTCGTGGGCGGCTCCGCTGACCTGACCGGTTCCAACCTGACCAACTGGACAGGCGCACATCACGTACATGGCAAGAAGCCGGGCAACTACATCTCCTACGGTGTACGCGAATTCGGTATGGCACACATCATGAACGGTATGGCTCTGCACGGCGGCATTCTGCCGTTCGGCGGCACCTTCCACATGTTCTCCGACTACATGAAGTCCGGTATCCGTATGTCCGCGCTGATGCATCAACGCGTGGTCTACGTGCTGACCCACGACTCCATCGGCCAGGGCGAAGACGGCCCGACTCACCAGCCGGTTGAAAATACCGCTGGCCTGCGCTACATCCCGCGTCTGGATGTATGGCGTCCGGCTGACTCCACCGAAACCGCTGTGGCTTGGGTGGCTGCAGTCGAGCGCAAGGAAGGCCCGGCTGCACTGGTGCTGTCCCGTCAGAACGTTCCTGGCATCAAGCACGACGAAGCGCACTTCGACCTGATCCGCAAGGGCGGTTACGTGTTCTCCGACGCAGCCGGCAAGCCGGATGTGGTTCTGATCGCCAACGGTTCCGAGCTCGACCTGGCTATCAAGGCGCAAGCCGTGCTGACCGAAGCGGGCAGGAAGGTGCGCGTGGTCTCCATGCCGTCCACCAACGTGTTCGACCGTCAGGACCAGGCCTACAGGGACAGCGTGCTGCCGAAGGGCGTGAAGCGTGTCGCAATCGAAGCCGCTCACCCGGATTTCTGGCGCAAGTACGTTGGCCTGGAAGGTGCCGTGGTCGGTATCGACACCTTCGGCGAATCCGCTCCTGGCGGCGTGCTGCTGAAGCACTTCGGCTTTACGGTTGAGAACGTGGTCAATACCGTGAATTCCGTGCTGTAAAAATATGCAGTAGATCTGAAAAAGGGGGCCTATTTGTATTTGGCTCCCTTTTTTGTTTTTGATAAGAGGGGCGTAGTAATGGCAATCAAAGTTGGTATCAATGGTTTCGGCCGTATTGGCCGCATGGCGTTCCGCGCAGCCGTACAGGATTTTCCTGATATTGAGGTCGTCGCGATCAACGATCTGCTGGAGCCGGATTATCTGGCATACATGCTCAAGCATGACTCCGTGCATGGCCGGTTCAAGGGCGAGGTCTCCGTGAGCGGCAACAATCTGGTAGTGAACGGCAAGAGCATCCGTCTGACGGCAGAAAAGGATCCCGCCAACCTGAAATGGAACGAAGTCGGCGTCGATATCGTGATCGAATGCACGGGCTTCTTCCTGACCAAGGAAACCTGCCAGAAGCACATTGACGCAGGTGCCAAGAAGGTCGTGCAATCCGCCCCTTCCAAGGACGATACGCCGATGTTCGTGTACGGAGTGAACCACGATGCCTACCAGGGTGAAGCCATCGTTTCCGCCGCTTCCTGTACTACCAACGCATTGGCGCCGGTGGCCAAGGTGTTGAACGACGTTTTTGGCATCAAGCGTGGCCTGATGACGACCGTGCATGCGGCCACAGCGACGCAAAAGACTGTCGATGGCCCTTCCAACAAGGATTGGCGAGGCGGCCGTGGTATTCTGGAAAACATCATCCCCTCCTCCACCGGTGCCGCCAAGGCCGTGGGCAAGGTGATTCCTGCACTGAACAAGAAGCTGACCGGAATGGCGTTCCGTGTGCCGACCTCCGACGTGTCGGTGGTCGACCTGACCTGCGAACTGAACAAGCCGGCGACTTACGAAGAAATCGTGGCGGCAATGAAGGCCGCCTCCGAAAACGGCCCGTTGAAGGGGGTGCTGGGCTTTACCAATGACAAGGTGGTTTCTACCGATTTCCGCGGTGAAAAATGCCCGTCGGTGTTCGATGCGGATGCCGGCATCGCGCTGGATCCGACCTTTGTCAAGGTGGTGGCATGGTATGACAACGAGTACGGCTATACCTGTAATATGATGCGACTGGTACGCCACGTCGCGTAGTCATCGTCGGTCACGGGGCTGGCATTGCCAGCTCTTGTCCGCTACATAGCTCAAAGGGGTAATCATGTCTGTTATCAAAATGACCGATCTGGATCTGAAGGGTAAACGTGTCCTAATCCGGGAAGACCTGAATGTGCCGCAGAATGACGATGGCAGCGTGGCCGACGACACACGTATCCGTGCATCGCTGCCCACCATCCGGCATGCCATGGAGGCCGGTGCGAAAGTGATGCTGATGTCGCACCTGGGTCGCCCCCAGGAGGGGCCGACCGAAGGGCGCTACACGGACAAGGACAGCCTCAGGCCGATCGCCGAGTATCTGGGTAAGTTGTTGAACAAGGAGGTTCGGCTTTACCAGGATTGGCTGGGGAACGGAAAATCCTACGTGCAGCAGATGCGCGACGGGGAAGTGGCCGTGCTGGAAAACGTCCGTTTCAATATCGGCGAAAACAATAACGAAGACCGCCTTTCCTGGGAAATGGCCCAGATTTGCGACATCTATGTGATGGACGCCTTCGGTACTGCGCACCGAGCCCAGGCTTCTACCCACGGTGTGGGCAAGTTCGCTTCCGTGGCTTGTGCCGGCCCGTTGCTGGCCGCCGAACTCGATGCGCTCGGCAAGGCGCTCGAGCAACCCAAGCGTCCGCTGGTGGCGATTGTTGGCGGCAGCAAGGTTTCCACCAAGCTGACCGTGCTTGATTCGCTGTCCCATATCGTGGATCAGCTCATCGTCGGCGGCGGCATTGCCAATACCTTCATCAAGGCCGCTGGCTATAACGTCGGCAAATCCCTGTATGAAGCCGATCTGGTGGATGAAGCCCGGCGGTTGATGGAAGCAGCCAAGACCAAGGGTAGCGAAATCCCGGTGCCGACCGATGTGGTGGTCGGCAAGAAATTCGACGCCAACGAACCGGCCGTAGTGAAAAAAGTCAGCGAAATCCAGGACGACGACATGATTTTCGATATCGGCCCGGAAACTGCCAGGACTTATGCCGGCTATCTCAAGAAAGCCGGTACCATCGTCTGGAACGGCCCTGTCGGGGTGTTCGAGTTCGACCAGTTCGGCGCAGGTACCAAGGCACTGGGAATGGCGATCGCGGAAAGTCCGGCGTTTTCCATCGCTGGAGGCGGCGATACGCTGGCGGCAATCGCGAAATACAGTATCGCCGACCGGGTATCGTATATTTCCACTGGCGGCGGCGCCTTCCTGGAGTTTTTGGAAGGCAAGAAGCTTCCTGCCGTGGAAATGCTCGAGCAGCGAGCCAACGCCTGATTGTGACCATGAACAGCGCGGGAAGCCCCTCATGCGGGCTTCCCGTCGTTATTTCTAGAGACTCGACTCCAACTGAAGCAGGCATCCTATGACATTACGCAAAACCAAAATCGTCGCGACTCTGGGGCCGGCTTCCAGCAGCGAAGAGGTGATCAACCGCATGGCCGAGGCCGGTGTCGACCTGGTGCGCCTCAATTTCTCACATGGCACGGCACAGGACCATATCGATCGGGCCACACTGGTTCGCGATATCGCCGCCCGTCATCGCAGGCCTATCGGTGTGTTATGCGACTTGCAGGGGCCGAAGATCCGTATCGGCAAGTTCGAGAATGGCAAGATTCAGCTCGCGGTTGGCGACAAGTTCATCTTGGATGCCGAGTGCAAGCTGGGCAATCAGGAGCGAGTCGGCCTCGATTACAAGACCCTGCCCTCCGAGGTCGAGCCTGGCGCCGTGCTGTTGCTGGACGATGGCCGTATCGTGATGACCGTGGATGCCGTTCATGGACAGGAAGTGCATTGCACCATCACGATCGGTGGCGATCTGTCGAACAACAAGGGGATCAATCGCCAGGGCGGTGGACTGGCTGCGGAAGCGCTGACCGAAAAAGACAAGGAGGACATCAAGACCGCGGTGGCGCTGGACGCCGACTACGTGGCGATTTCTTTCCCCCGCTCCGGGGCGGACGTGCAATATGCGCGTGACCTGGTGCGCGCGGCGGGTGGTCATGCAGGTATCATCGCCAAGGTTGAACGGGCCGAGGCGATTACCGCCCTGGAAGAAATCATCGACGCGTCGGATGCCATCATGGTCGCCCGCGGCGATCTCGGCGTGGAAGTGGGCGATGCCGCCGTGCCGGGCCTGCAAAAGCGCATGATCCGCATGGCGCGTGCGAGGAACAAACTGGTGATCACTGCTACGCAGATGATGGAATCGATGATTACCAACCCGATTCCTACCCGCGCTGAAGTGTCCGATGTGGCCAATGCTGTTCTGGACGGTACTGACGCTGTGATGCTGTCGGCCGAGTCTGCTGCCGGCAAGTACCCGGTCGAAGCTATTCTGGCTATGCACCGCGTATGTCTGGAGGCCGAAAAGGATTACGACAGCCAGAACCTCAAGCCCCGGGTCAACAAGGAGTTCCTGCGCATCGATGAGTCCATCGCCATGGCGGCGGTGCACGTGGCGCAGCATCTCAAGGTCAAGGCCATTGCAGCAATGACCGAATCCGGCACGGCGGTAATGTGGCTGTCTCGCGCCAATACGCTGGTGCCGATTTATGCGCTAGCCTCGAAAAAGGAAACGCGCCGCAAGTTGACGCTGTTCCGTGGTGTTTATCCGTTCCCGTTCGCGCAGAGTACGAACGACCGCGACAAGATTCTGCTGGATGCCGAAGACGAACTGCGCAACCGCGGAGCGGTCAAAAATGGTGATCTTATCCTGTTGACGATCGGCGAGCCGATTGGCATTTCCGGCGGGACCAATACCCTCAAGATCGTTAAGGTTGGCGAGCATAGGAAAAGCTGATTTAATCAGGTGCATCAACAACAGGCGTTCGAGCTTGAAGGAGAGAACATCATGGCACTCGTATCATTAAGGCAACTGCTGGACCACGCGGCGGAGTACGCCTACGGCCTGCCGGCATTCAATGTCAATAACATGGAGCAGATCCACGCCATCATGCAGGCGGCGGATGAGGCCGATAGCCCGGTCATCCTGCAAGGTTCGGCCGGAGCCCGCAAGTATGCCGGCGAGCCGTTTCTGCGACATCTGGTGGCCGCCGCAGTGGAAGCCTATCCGCATATTCCGGTCGTGATGCATCAGGATCATGGGGCATCACCTTCGGTGTGTATCCAGGCCATACGCTCCGGCTTTTCCAGTGTGATGATGGACGGCTCGTTGCAAGAAGACATGAAAACCCCGGCCAGCTACGAATACAACGTCGAAGTCACCCGCAAGGTGGTCGATATGGCACACGCCGTCGGTGTTTCTGTTGAAGGGGAACTGGGCTGCCTCGGTTCGCTTGAAACCGGCATGGCCGGGAAGGAGGACGGCCATGGCGCCGAGGGCGTGCTGGAGCACTCCAGCCTGCTGACTGACCCGGAAGAGGCTGCGGCTTTCGTCAAGGCTACCGGCGTGGATGCATTGGCCATTGCCATTGGTACTTCGCATGGTGCTTACAAGTTCACCCGCCCGCCCACAGGCGACGTGCTGGCGATCAGCCGTATCAAGGAAATCCATGCCCGCATCCCGAACACGCATCTGGTCATGCATGGCTCATCTTCGGTGCCGCAGGACTGGCTGAAGGTCATTAACGAGTGTGGTGGCGATATCGGCGAAACCTACGGTGTGCCGGTGGAAGAAATCGTCGAAGGCATCAAGAACAGGGTGCGCAAGGTCAATATCGATACCGACCTGCGCATTGCCTCGATGGGCGCCGTGCGTCGCTTTCTCGTGCAGGAGCAGAACCGCAAGGAACTGGATCCACGCAAGTTCCTGCTGGCCGCAACCAAGGCCATGAGCGAGGTCTGCAAGGCCCGCTTTGAAGCGTTCGGCTCCGCTGGTCAGGCTGGCCGTGTCAAAGCGATTTCATGCGAAAAAATGGCCGAGAAATATAGAAAGGGTGAGTTGGTGGCAATCGTGAAGTAGCGTGACCCCTCCCGACTTAGGTCGGACGACTTCGTGTTAGTTTAATTACTATTCATTTAATTGTAATATTTCTTACAATAATTAATGAATATAATTTCAGAGCCTGATTCAGCATCCTGAATCAGGCTCTGTTCGTTTCTGAC
>DAIDAS010000313.1 GCA_027310505.1 bacterium | reverse complement strand
TGCTCAAGATGCCGTACGGTTCTGAAGACTCGATCCAGTTCACTGAAGAAGTCACCCGCGTCATGGCCGAAACCGGCTGGGAAGTGGGCGTCGCGCTGGCCGAAGAAAAAGGCCCGGCGCCGATCATGGAAGAAGAGTTCGAAATCACCGCCGACCTTCTGGCCAAGCGCCCGGAAATGGCGAAAAAGGGCATCAAGCTCGGCAGCAAGGTCAAGGGCAAGGTTCTGCTGGGTCTCTACAGCAAGTACATGCAGCAATTCCCCGAAACGCTGCGCAAGCAGATCGCCGACAAGGGCGCGCGCTTTACGCATCACAGCTCCATTGCACCGACCGGCACCATCTCCCTGTCGTTGGGCAACAACGCCAGCAACGGCATCGAGCCCTCGTTCGCGCACCACTACAGCCGCAACGTGATCCGCGAAGGCAAAAAGTCCAAGGAAAAGGTCGACGTCTGGTCCTACGAGCTGCTGGCCTACCGCGAGCTGGTGAATCCGCGCGCCATGCCGTTCTCCGACAAGGCTGAAGAGCAGCTGCCGGAATACTTCGTGGATTCGTCCACCATCCCGGCCAAGGCGCACGTGGATATCCAGGCCGCCGCGCAGAAGTGGATCGACAGCTCCATTTCCAAGACCATCAACGTGCCGACGGATTACCCGTACGAAGATTTCAAGGACATCTACTTCTACGCCTATGAAAAGGGCCTGAAGGGTTGCACCACCTTCCGCTTCAACCCCGAAGCGTTCCAGGGTGTGCTGGTGACCGAGAAGGATCTGGAAAACACCACCTACAAGTTCACCCTGGAAGATGGCACCGTCGTTGAAGCCAAGGGCAACGAAGAAATCGAGTACGACGGTGAAATCCACACCGCCGCCAACCTGTACGATGCCCTGAAAGAGGGCTACTACGGCAAGTTCTGATCGGGCCGGCTGAGGAGAAAAACATGACTATCAAAATCGAAAAGAAAATCACCGGCTACAACGTGGTGACCGAAGAAGACAAAGCCAAGGCCGAGCAGGCAGCGCAAGCCGTTGCCGCCGCCAAGGCCGAAATCGTGCAACTGGGTGAACCGCTCAGCCGCCCGGAAAAACTGGTGGGCAACACCTACAAAGTGAAGACTCCGGTCACCGAGCACGCCCTCTACATCACGATCAACGACATCGTGGTCAACGAAGGCACGCCGCAGGAGCACCGCCGCCCGTTCGAAATCTTCATCAACTCCAAGAACATGGAACACTTCCAGTGGATCGTGGCGCTCACCCGCGTCATGTCTGCCGTGTTCCGCAAAGGCGGCGACATCACCTTTCTGGTCGAAGAGCTGCACAGCGTGTTCGACCCCAACGGCGGCTACTTCAAGAAGGGCGGAAAATACATCCCCAGTCTGGTCGCCGAAATCGGCGAAGTGGTGGAACAACACCTGCAGGAAATCGGCATGCTGAAAAAGTCCGGCCCGGACGAGCACCAGAAAAAGCTGATCGCAGAAAAGCGGGCTGAATATCTGGAAAAGCAGGCCCACGCCGCCGGTGAGCAAACCAATGCCGAAGGCTTCCCGCCCGGCGCGCAGCTATGCAAGAAGTGCAATACCAAGGCTGCGATCATCATGGATGGGTGTTTGACTTGCTTGAATTGTGGGGAGAGTAAGTGCGGGTAAGGAAGGCCTAACTCCTTTTGCAACAATGGTTTGTGCTGAGAGGTTGCTCTATACTGTCTAAATCTGATGGCAACCATTCCGATAAATAGGTGGAATAAATGACAAAGTCTTTTAGCGCCAGAATCATCGAAGATCGTCGTCTAAAACAAAATCCATATGCTCATTTGAATGAGCACGGTGGTTACAGCGCACTTCCACCTATTAGTGCACAAACCGAAGCAACAAGTGAACAAATTCGCCAAAGTCGTTTGTTATTGCAGAATCCCTATGCGTATCACGATGGTGCTGATGGCTATAGTGCATTGATAGGTCACGCCACTCGTGGCTCATCTACTGCAGTAATGCCTATCGGGATAGTTTCTTTACAAGAACTTAATCCAACACCGAAAGAACATTATTCCGACGACGAGATTGAGCGGCTCGCCCGAAATCTACAAATCAAACTTTGGCAAGAAAGAAACAAAATTTGGCTTGGCATCGAGACGTCCAATCCCATTAGGATTCTCGATCCTGAAGTCGCACTCAAGGCAATCGGATACAACTTTGAGCTTGCTGAAACACTTGGTCAGTTCTTCCACGAAGGAAAGCTGGTCGAAGTGGCAGGAACCATCGACGAAAACTCGAAGTATGTCCATATTTCACGACAGTTTTCCCCAGTTATTCGTAGCTTTACCGCAGCTCACGAACTTGGGCACGCTTTATTGCACAAAGCTAGTGGACTTCATCGAGATAGGCCGATAGATGGGGCATCTTTATCTCGTAGCACTATTGAGATTCAGGCTGATAAATTCGCCACTTATTTCCTGATGCCTCAAAAGCAAGTAAGGCAAATCTTCAAGCAGTTTTTCTTAGCAGATAAGTTTATATTGAGCGAGGCGACAGCCTTTGCACTTGGCAGTGATTACGAGTCTTTAAGGAAAAAGACACTGCGCCAACTCTCAAAAATTTTAGCAAGTGCAGAAAGCTTCAACGGCATCAATTTCATTTCGCTGGCTGGTCAGTTTCATGTGTCCATCGAAGCTATGGCTATTCGTCTTGAAGAATTAGGACTGATTGAGGAATGGCTCGTGTAGGTTGAGTTGGGCGTGGCGTAATCCAACAAGCCCGTAGAGTAATTTGGGGGCAGATCACGTTTCATGTCGGTCTCGCCCGGCTGGCGAGTTTCTTTCTTTTGCTTGCCCAAAAGAAAGAAACCAAAGAAAAAGGCACCCCCTGCCACGCCCCTTCGGGGTTCCCTGCGCTGCTCGCCAAGCCGGGCGGCTGCGGAACTCGCTGCGCTCAGACAGTCCTCGCCGAAAACTCCCGTCTTGGCTGTGCTGCTCGGCGTGGCAGCAGGGGGTAGGTCATCGCCACTCTGCGGTTTGCGGAATGGGGGGTGGATGTGTCAGATTTATCGTTTTAATTCTGATTGTTCAAAATCGTTAGGAATTCCAATGAAGCTTAAACTTGCCGCTGCCCTGCTGGCTTGCATGATCTCCGCCCATGCCTGGGCGCAGCCGACCGTGCAGATCAATACCAACCTCGGCCCGATTGTGGTGGAGCTCGATAGTGAAAAGGCGCCCAAGACGGTGGCGAATTTTCTTGAGTATGTGAAGAGCGGGCATTATTCGGGGACGATTTTTCATCGCGTGATTCGCCGATTCATGATTCAGGGCGGCGGGATGACCAAGGATATGGTGGAGAAGCCAACGCGTGCGCCGATCAAGAACGAGGCGGACAACGGGTTGAAGAACGAGGTTGGGACGATCGCGATGGCGCGGACCAATGACCCGCATTCGGCGACTGCGCAGTTTTTCATCAATGTGGCGGATAACGCTTTTCTCAACCACACTTCCAACGATGAACGCGGCTGGGGGTATGCCGTGTTCGGCAAGGTGACCAAGGGGATGGATGTGGTCGAGAAGATTTCGAAATCGCCGACATGGCCGGGCGACGTGCCTACGCAGCCTATCGTGATCGAATCGGTGGTGTTGAAGTAGCGATCTGCTTTTATGTGGAAAAGGCTCGGGGCGGGTGTTCCAGGCCTTTTCACTAAAGCGCCATCAGTTTTTGTGGCCCATCAATTCCCTGAGTTTTTCGCTGACCTTGTTCGCCAGGCGTTCGCCGGTATTGGCGGTGGTGTTTTTATCCGACCATGAGCTTTCCAGCTGGGCGTAGGTCGAGAGCACCCCTTGCTGTGTTTTGATATCCACCATGCGGATTCTGGGGTAGACAAACAGGTAGGTTGGTTTCATGGCGACAGCGATGATGAGGTAATCGGCACCGCTGCCTTCTGCCAGTTGCGCGGCATGATTGACGCGGTCGAACAGGTAGGTGGCTGAATAGGCTGCGAGTTCCGCTTTCAGCTTGTCATTGACCGGGACAAGTTCGACCCCGTTATCGACAAGCTTCTGTTTGAAAGTGGCAGACAGGTATTCGACCCGCGCCAGCTCTTCTGGGGCGTTAGGCAAATCCGTGAGGTCATTGAGCTGAAAATCGAGGACCATGACTTTGGCTGGTGGCTCGGCAAATGCAGCCGGGGTAGCCAAGGTAAGCAGGCTCAGCAACAGCAGTAGTTTCAGCATGGTGGATCGCATGGACGTGCCTTTATGTCGTCGGCATGCGAATTAGACGGGTGTGACGCAACAAGGTTGCCTGCCCTGCTGCTCGCCAATCTAATGTCCGTGGTGGCCGTGCCAGCCGTTATGAAAGCCGTTGTCGTGATGCCCATAGAAGCGGCGCGGTTCATCGCCGTAGCGGACAAATTCGCGCGGGCCGTAATAAACCGGGGCGGGTTGGTAATAGACGGCCGGGGGTGGGGCATAGCGTACCGGGGGCGGTACGACATAAACCGGCGGCGGGCCGTAGTATGCCGGGCCGCCCAGGTTGATGCTGAATGCAAAGGAGTCTTGCGCATTGGCATTGCCAGCTATCCCGGCCAATCCAACCATGCCTGTCACGAGTGCAAGAGCGAATGTTTTCATGATCTTTCCTTTCGACCTGAGCAATTGGAAATTAACGATGTTTCCGATTTCACTGAGCTGCAATTCACCTGATGTTTCAGGCAATGTATTGTTTCCAGATTAAGACTTGCTTAAGGGTGCAAAGAAAGTTTGATAGCCTTCGAACAAACGGGGCCGTAATCATTCCAACCGAGGAAGACTGGAGTCGTCGTAGTTATTTTTGGAGGAAGATCAAATGAACAACCCAAATTATCAGGTACTCATCACCGGCGCTAATCGCGGTATCGGCCTGGAATTCGTCAGGCAATACGTCGCTGATGGCTGGCGTGTCATCGCCTGCTGTCGCGATCCGCTCAACGCTGCGGCGCTGAACGCTCTGGCGGCTGATTCCGGCGGCAAGGTGTCGGTGCAGGCGCTGGACGTGACTGACTTCAGCCAGATCGAGCGTCTGGCGCTGGCACTCAAAAATGAGAGCATCGACCTGCTGATCAACAACGCGGGGTTTTACCCGGAGGGCTCGTTTGGCGCGACCAATTATGCCGATTGGGGCAAGGCCTTCCGCATCAATGCCATGGCGCCCATGAAAATGGTGGAGTGTTTCGTCGAGCAAGTTGCCGGCAGCCGGTTGCGCAAGATCGTGACGCTCTCAAGCAAGATGGGGAGCATTGCCGACAATGGCAGCGGCGGCAGTTACCTGTACCGTACCAGCAAGACGGCCGTGAACATGGTGATGAAGAGCCTTGCCATCGATTTGCAACCGCGCGGCATCGCCGCAACCACGCTGCACCCCGGCTGGGTGCAGACCGACATGGGCGGCCCCAACGCGCTCATCACCACAGAGCAGAGCGTGGCGGGCATGAGGAAGGTGATCGACCAGCTATCCACCCACAATGCGGGCAGGTTCGTCGCCTACGATGGACAAGAAATCCCCTGGTAGGCCAAGAACCCGACCTCGGGCTCTTGGCCTGAAAATTTCAGGAATCCGCAGACCACCCGCCGCCGAGCGCACGTATTAGCTGAACGCTGGCCTGCAGCCTGCTTGTGTTGAGGTCGAGCAGGGTGCGCTGTGTTTGCAGGGCGGTTGTTTGCGCCGTGGTTACTTCGAGGTAGCTGGCGGCGCCTTCGCGGTAGCGGTTCATGGCGAATTCGAGCGACTGGCTGGCGGCAGCGGCGGCGGATTGTTGAGATTCGGCCGCGGCGCGGTAGTGGTTGAGCAGCGCCAGATTGTCTTCAACTTGCTGGAACGCACCGATGACGATTCCGCGATACTGGGCGCTGGTTTCGTCGAGCACCGCCTGCGCCTGAGCCACCTGGGCCTTGCGCTTGCCGGCATCGAACAGGTTGAGGAGAACAGCGGGGCCGATCGCCCAGAACGTGTTCGGCGCGGCGAGCCAGTTGCTGGCCGATGAGCTTTGGAACCCGAGTACACCGCTCAGGGTCAGGCTCGGGAAGAATGCCGCCTTGGCGACGCCGATGCTGGCGTTTGCAGATGCGACGCGACGTTGAGCGGCGGCGATGTCGGGCCGGCGCTGCAGCAGCGTGGATGGCACGCCGACGGGGATCGATGGCATGGCGATGTTGTCGAGGCGGGGTGCTATGGCGAATTCCGAAACCGAGGCACCGACCAGCGCGGCGATCGCGTGTTCGGCCAATGCACGGCGAGCACGCGCCTGTTCTACCTGCGACTGCGCCTCGGCGTATTGCGTCTGTGCGCGAGCGACATCGAGGCCCGGGGCGATGCCGCCATCATGGCGCAGCTTGGTCAGTTCCAGCGTTTTTTGGTAGGCGGTGACGGTGTCGCGCAGCAATGCGATTTGCTGGTCGACACCGCGTAGCGCGATGTAATTCTGGGCGAGTTCCGCCTGCAGGCTGAGCCGCATCGATTCGAGGTCAGCCTTGCTGGCTTGTTCCGCAGCGGTTCCCGATTCGACGAGATTGCGGACGCGCCCCCACAGATCGACTTCGTAGCTGGCCTGCACGCCTATCGAATAGGCGCTGTATTCACTGGGCCCCGCGGCTCCGCGCAACGGCCGCCGGTCGGATTGCCGGTTGCGCTGGGCACTGGCCGCGGCGTCCACGGTCGGGAACAGGCCGGAGCGCAACTGCGTGGTATATCCCTCGGCCTGCGCATGATGTGCGATGGCAGCGGCCAGATCGGGACTATTGTCGATCAGCCTGGTTTCGAGCGCATCCAGTTCGGCATCGCCGTAGAGTTTCCACCAGGCACCACGCGGTAACTCGTCGGCAGGTTGGGCCACCATCCACGGCGCGGTTTCCTTGTAGCTCTGGGCGATAGCGACTTCAGGCGTCTTGAGCGGTGGAGCCATCGAGCAGCCGTTGATCGTGAAGGCCAATCCGAGCGTGGCGGCCGCGGCAGTTTTTGCAATGCGCATGATCAGTTGTTTTTCCTGGTTGCGGTGGAGGCTTTGGCCTGATTCGCGCCAGCTTCCACGACATGGACCGGCGTGCCATCGACAATGCCGTCCGGCGGGCTTTCGATGATGCGATCTCCGGCCTCGATGCCGGAACCGAGCTCGATGGTTTTGCCGAGATCGCGCGCGATCGTGACCGGTTTCAGCAGCACCTTGCCGTCGGCGCCGACGGTGGCTACGCGCATTCCCGATTTGTCGAAGATGAGCGCACTGGCCGGGATGCTGAACGCCGTGGCATTACCCGGCAGGTGCAGGCTGACGTTGGCGAAGCCGCCCGGCAACAGTTCGCCGGCGGCATTGTCGATCAGCAGCTGGACCAGCGTTGTACCGGAGGCGGCGTCCACTGCGCGCGACATGGATTCGACCGTTGCCGAGTATGTCTTGCCGGGATGCTCCGGCACCCTGATGTCGGCTTTGTTGCCTAGGTGAACGCTGGCCACGTAAATCTGGGGCACATTGACGTAAAGGCGCAGCTTGCGGGTATCGGAAACCTCGAACAAGGCAGGGCCGGTGCCGCTGCCCGCATTGATGAGCGCTCCCGTGTCGGTTGAACGAGAGGTGACGATACCATCGAACGGCGCCACGATGCGGGCAAAGCCTTTGGTGGCAACCAGGCGGTCGACACTGGCTTGGGCTGCTTTGACCATGGCTTCCTTGGCGGCGAGGTCGCCGGTCTTGTCGTCGACTTCCTGCCGCGAAACGGAATCTGTCTTGAGCATGGCCTGCCAGCGTTTGGCGGTTGTCGCGCTCAGTTCGGCATTGGCCTGTGCACTTGCGAGGTCGGCCCGCGCCTGTAACAGCTGTTGGTCGAGATCCGGCGTTTCTATTTCACCCAGCAGTTGGCCTGTTTTTACTTGCGTGCCCATGTCGACTTTCCAGCTCTTGAGGTAGCCGCTGACGCGTGCGTAGATGGGGGCGTGGGCATAAGCCTCGAAGCGGCCGGGCAGATCAAGCGTGGCGAGGTTTCCCTCTTTGCCCGGCGTGACGACGCTGACGCTCGGAATGGCTTGTTCGGCGGCCCATTGCTTGAGTTTTTCGTTGCTGTGGGCGCGGGTTGCGATGCCGCTTGCCACAATGGCCGCGGCAGCAATGGCCGCCACTACGGCGACGATGCGCAAGGCTCGGTAGGGCCGGCGTGACGCGATTCGATCAGACTGCATTTAATTCTCCGATGCTATTTTGTAGTGCAGGTTGTTTGCTGTACCGCCGGTGAATGATGCTGAACACGACGGGAACGAAAATCAGCGTGGCAATGGTGGCGAAGATTAGGCCGCCGATCACGGCGCGTCCCAACGGCGCATTCTGTTCGCCGCCTTCGCCGAGGCCGAGCGCCATCGGTGCCATGCCGATAATCATGGCGAGCGCTGTCATCAGTACGGGGCGGAAGCGCACGAATCCGGCCTCGATAGCGGCGGCCGTGGAGTCGCCCAGGTATTCCAGGCGTTCACGTGCAAAGCTGATGACAAGTACGCTGTTGGCCGTGGCGATGCCCATGCACATGATGGCTCCGGTCAGCGCCGGCACCGACAGCGGCGTGTAGGTCACGAAGAGCATCCAGACGATGCCTGCAAGCGCCGCTGGCAAAGCCGTGATGATGACGAACGGATCGCTCCACGACTGGAAATTGACCACGATCAGCAGATAAATCAGCACGATGGCGCCAAGCAGGCCAAACAGTAGTCCGGAAAACGCGCTGTCCATGGTTTTGACCTGGCCCAGCAGCTCGACCTTGGCGCCCTTGGGCACCTCGCTCACCGTTTCGTCGATGATGCGGCGGATGTCCTTGGCGACAGCGCCGAGATCGCGGCCCTGGGTGGAGGCATTGATCTGCACCATGGACTGGATGTCGTACTGGCTGACTACGGCATTGCCGTTGCCGCGCTGGAAGGTGGCCAGCGCGCCCAGCGTTTGCGTGGTATTGCTGCCGGCGCCGCTGATCGGCAGGTTGGCCAGGGCCGGCAGGGAGTCGAGCCGGTATTGCGGCGTCTGCATGACGATGGGGTAGGACACGCCATTGGCGGGGTTGAGCCAGAAGGTTGGCGCCACCTGCGAGCTGCCGGCCAGGTTGACTACCAGGCTGTTGGTGACATCGCGCGTGGTGAGGCCGACTTCCTGCGAGCGGGTGCGGTCGATGCTGATATCGAACAACGGGCTCCGGCGCGACTGCTGGATGCGGACGTCCGTTACCCCGGGAACCTGACGGATCCTGGGCAGCAGCTTGTTGGCGTAGTCAAAATTGGCGTCGAGCTTGCCGCCACGGATCTGCAGATCAATGGGGGCTGGTGAGCCGAAGTTGAGAATCTGGCTCACGATGTCGGCCGGTGGGAACGAGAAGGTTGTCCCCGGAAACTCGCGCGGCAGGCGTTCGCGCAGTTCTCGCACGTACTCGGCGGTCGGCCGGTGCCCTTCTTTCAGCGCGATCTGGATATCGCCGTCCTGCTCGCCGATCAGGCCGGTGTTGTTGTAGGTCATGTTGATGCTGCTGATGGGCACCCCGATGTTGTCGACCAGCGTCTCGATCTCGTGTTCGGGAATCACGTGTTTGATGGCTTCTTCGATGTCCGCGAAACGCGAGGCGGTCTCCTCCACGCGCGTACCGACCGGCACGCGTGCGTGCATGAGGATCTGGCCGCCGTCCACGGCCGGGAAGAAATTGCGGCCCAGGAACGGAATCAGCGCCGCTGTCAGCAGTACGAACGCCATGAACCCCGTCACGAATACGCGACGGTGGTCCAGCGCGAGCGCCAGCAGATCGCGATAGCCCAGGCGGAAACGCTCGAAGCGCGCCTCGAACCCGCGCTGGAACCTGACCAGCGGATTGCGTGAGGGCGGAAGCGTTTCATTCGTGCCGTGCAGGTCGGTATGCGGTGCATGCGGTTTCAGCAGATATTTGGCCATGGTCGGCACCAGTGTGCGCGACAGGATGAACGAGCTCACCATGGCATAGATGACGGCTTCCGCCATGGGTACGAACAGGAAGCGTGACACCCCTTCGAGGAAGAACATCGGCACGAACACGATGCAGATACTGAGCAGGGAGACAAACGCCGGGGTCACGATCTGCGCTGCGCCATCCATGATGGCCGTTTCGATTTCCTTACCCTGCTCCAGATGCCAGTTGATGTTTTCGATGGTCACCGTGGCATCGTCGACCAGAATGCCGACCGCCAGCGCGAGCCCCCCCAGCGTCATGATGTTGAGCGTTTCTCCGGTCGCTGCCAGGGCGACGATGGCTCCCAGCACGGATAGCGGGATGGAAACGGCAATGATGACCGTGGAGCGCCAGCTGCCGAGGAACAGCAGGATCATCAGACTGGTCAGCGCAGCCGCGACAACGCCCTCAAACGCCACGCCGCGTATGGCTGCCCGTACGAACAGTGATTGGTCGTTGATGGGTGATACGACCAGGTTATCAGGCAGCGATGGCTTGATCTCCTGCAGCTTGGCTTTGATGCCCGACACGATATCCAGTGTCGAGGTGGCGCCGTTCTTGAGCACCGACATCAGCACCGAACGGCCACCGTCCACATGCACGATATTGGTTTGTGGCGGATTGCCGTCGCGTACGTGGGCAACGTCGCGGATGTAGACCGTTGCCCCGTTGACGACCTTGATGGGCAGGTTGTTCAATTCTTCGATGGCAGATGGCGCGTTGTTCAGTCGCAGCGTGTATTCATAGCTGCCTATTTTCTGCGTGCCGACAGGCAGAATCAGGTTCTGTGCCGCCAGCGCATTGGCGACGTCCTGTGCCGATAGGCCGCGGGCCTGGATTGCCGAAGGGTCGAGGTCAATCTGCACCTGGCGCGTCTTGCCGCCGAACGGATAGGGGATCGCAGCGCCAGGCACCGTCACCAGGCGCGTGCGGATGATGTTGAGCCCCAGGTCACCCAGGCTCTGCTCGGACATTCCCTTGCCCGACAGCGCGACCTGCAGGATAGGTACGGTCGAAGCGCTGTAGTTGATGATGAGCGGCGGTGTCGTGCCAGCTGGCATCTGCCGTGTGACAACTTGTGAAACCGCGGTGACCTGCGCATTGGCGGTAGCAATATTGACGCCGGGCTGGAAGAAAATCTTGACGATGCCGAAGCCGGTGTAGGAATTGGCCTCGATGTGCTCGATGTCGTTGACGGTGGTCGTCAGCACCCGTTCGTAGAGCGTCGTGATGCGGCCCGCCATGTCATCCGGCGGCAGGCCGGTGTATTGCCATGCAACGGCGATCACCGGGATCCTGATTTCGGGGAAAATGTCGACCGGCGTACGCAGCGCGGCCAGCGCTCCCATGATGAGCAGAAGCAGGGCCATCACCACGAAGGTGTATGGGCGCTGCAGGGCGATTCTTACAATTCCTATCATGGAAACTCTCGATCCATTTTCAATCCAGAAAACAGCAATACCGGGGTACTGCCAAAATGCGTTACATATCGGGCCTGATCGTGCTTGAGCTTATTTCGTGCCGGTGACGGGTTCCGTGCAGGCGGCATCGACCATGGCCATGGCGGCTTGCGGCAGCGTTGCCAGGATGGGGTGGCCAGCCGGGTAGGTCTGGCTTGCGGAATAGGCGCCTTCCAGCAGCAGAGCGATGCTATAGGCCAGGGCTTGCGGGTTGGCAGCGCCAGACTGGGCGGCGAGATCCTGCAGTTTCGCGAGGAATCTTTCCTTGTTGTCAGCCACGAATTGCCGGGCAGGGTGGGCGCGATCCGGAAACTCGACGGCGATGTTGATGAATGCGCAGCCACGATAGCCCGGCTGTTGCATGCGCGCGGTGACATCGCTAAAGAATTGGCGCAGTTGTTCTCTGGGGTCGTCCGGGTGCTGGTCCAGGCTGGCCTGCACATAATCCCAGAAGCGCTGGTGGCGCCGTTCCAGATAGCGCAGCAGCAGGCTTTCCTTGGATTCGAACTGGCGATACAGACACATCTTGTTGACGCCGGCGTGCCTGGCCACGGCATCGACGCCGACGGCGCGAGCGCCTTCCATGTAGAACAGTTCGTCAACCGCATCGAGGATCTGGGATTGCGCAATTGGTCCGTGAATCACCTTGCGCACGGGCTTGGTCGCTGTTTTGGTCATTTGATTTTCCAATGCAAGCGTGAGATGTTACCGATCGGTACAAGCGCTTGCAAGGAAAATGTTACCGATCGGTAACAAAATTTTCTGGCAGTGGGAATGGCTAGCGGATTGTGATGTCAGGGGTCTGACGGATCAGTTCTGCCACAACGGTGGCTCGTCCATCAGCGCGATCTGTTCGCGTAGTTCCAGGATGCGGTCCTGCCAGTAGCGCTGGGTGTTGAACCAGGGGAAAGCCATAGGGAAAGCCGGATCGTGCCAGCGACGGGCGAGCCAGGCGGCATAGTGGATCAGGCGCAGAGTGCGCAACGCTTCGACCAGGTGCAGTTCGCACGGGTTGAAGTCGTGGAAGTCTTCATATCCGGCCAGCAGGTCGGCCATTTGCCGCACCATGTCGGCACGTTCGCCCGACAGCAGCATCCATAAATCCTGTATTGCCGGCCCCATGCGACTGTCGTCGAAATCGACAAAGTGCGGTCCGTCATCCGTCCACAACACATTGCC
>DAIDAS010000312.1 GCA_027310505.1 bacterium | reverse complement strand
ATTACGGCCTCCTTCAATGCTTCTTCCTTGGACGGAAAATGCCCATAAAATGCACCCGACGTCACTCCCGCCTCTTTTGCGAGACCATCGACCCCGATGCCTTCATATCCGCGTTTGCGAAAACCCCTGCCCATGGCAGACAGTATTCGTACTCTTGATTCTTCGCGGTGCCCCGGCTTGTATCGCATGCCGACTCCTTTACGTAACGAAAATTATTCTACCCCCGTTTTTCAGTTGACAATATAACGATCACTATTTAAATTTAAATAACACTCGTTATATTAATGAACTAATATGTAACTTTTAAGGAGCGCTTAATGATGTCATCCAAGATGGAAGTTGGGACAAGACCTTTCCGATTGCTTCATACAATGCTGCGCGTCGGAGATATTGAGCGCTCGATCTCGTTCTATACGGAAAAGCTCGGCATGCGGTTGTTTCGCCGTGAAGAATATCCCGATGGGCGTTTCACCCTGGCTTTCGTCGGCTACGGCGATGAGCACACCAGCACGGCGATCGAACTCACCTACAACTGGGGCCGCGATACGTACGAACACGGTTCAGCCTTCGGTCACATTGCGCTCGCGGCGTCTGACCTGAAGTCGACCTGCGCGCAGCTCGAAGCCCGCGGTGTCAAGGTAGTTCGAGCACCGGGACCGATGAGTGCCAGATCACCTGACCGTAGCAACATCGAAGTCATCGCATTCATCGAAGACCCCGATGGCTATCGAATCGAACTGATCCAGTTAGAAAATGCCTTCTGTTTAGACGGGATAGATCACAACAACCACGCGATCTTTCCGATCAAAGGAGCCGGTGCATGAAAAAATTGCCGCTGATCATCACGTCTTGTGTACTTCTGGGCCAGCTTTCGCAACCAGGATATGGCGCTGAACTATCACCAAGCAAAATAACTGAGGTATCCCGCACAATCATTCAGAGAACAGCCATTGAAGGGAGCAATGAAGAACTCCGGCTTATGCTTGTAGAGTTTCCACCCGGCTACTCAAGCCCAGCCCATATTCATCCAGTTGTCGGACTCAACTATATCGTTGAGGGTATCGCAGAATCGCAGTACGAAGGTGAAGACTTGAAAACGCTGAATACCGGGGCTTCTTATCAGGACTTGGCAAACAAAAAACATCTGGTTTTCAGGAACCCAAGCCAAACGGCCGCACTGCGATTCCTTGTTGCATACAAGATCAGAAAGGATCAGCCATTTATGCATCCACTGTAAATCACAGTGGCAAGGGAGCAGCTTTTGTAAATTATCAAAAGGGTGCGTGGCCCCTCCCTGTGGCGCCTATGATGACTTGTTTGCCGACCTGTTCATCCCGGGTACCAATCGTTCACTCAAATGCTGTTTGGCCCAACTGATGAATGCTCGGGTGCGCGCAGAAACTCGCTTAGTCGGCGAATAAACGAGGGAAACCGGCAACGGCTCAGGCTCGAACGCTTCCAGGATCAGCCTGAGCTTTCCCGCAGCAACCGCCTCCTGGATTTGATACGACAAGAACATACCGACTCCGAGGCCATCGATACACGACATCACTGCCGCATCAATTTGGTTCGTCGTCATTCGGACGTTGGCCAACTCGACCCCCTGCGCGACATCTTCTGACTTGAAAATCAGCCGGTTGCCCGGCATCAATCCCATGACGCGGATAAATGGTGCCCGATGGAGGTCGCCCGGCTGATCGACAGAGTCCATGGCCTCCAGCAGCGCGGGGGATGCGCACAGGCATCGCCTTACCGTGCCGACAGTCGACACCACGAGGTCCGGAGCGGTGACATGCCCGATTCGCACAGCCACGTCGATACCCTCTTCAACCAGGTCGACCACCCGGTCAATCAGTATCAGTCTTGCCGATACATCGCGATATCGACTCAGAAATGCGTTCAACACCGGCGTGACGTGCAACCGGCCAAATAGAACCGGTGCCGTAATGGCCAGCAACCCAACCGGTTCGGTTCGCCGATCCTGCAACGAATCCTCAATCTCGGCCACCTCGTTGAGAATTCTCCTGCCCGCCTCGACAAACAGGCGCCCTTCTTCGGTAATGCGAACCTGACGGGTCGTCCTCTCGAAAAGACGGACCCCCAGGTGCTGTTCAGTAGCGGCAAGCACTCGCACCACGGTAGGCAGCGAAGTACCCAAATCAGCTGCCGCATCGGTAAGGCTACCTGCATCGGCAACCGCGACCACAACACGCATGCTATTCAGCTTATCCATTCAATTACTCCGTTAACCGGATTAATGATGATAACACCGCATCATTTATTCAATTATTAGAAATTCATATGATTCGTCACCTGCCCATCCGACAGGATTTACCAAAGGAGAATCACGTGAATAAAACTGCTGTAATCATACTTTCCGATCCAAAATCAGGCAGCGAGGAGTCTCTTGGCCGGGTATTCAATGCCCTGGTGACTGCTTATGACGCCAAACAGCGCGGTCATGACATCACTGTGCTGTTTCAGGGCACCGGCACCCGCTGGTCCGGCCTGATCACATCTCCCGACCATCCCGTAAATGGCCTTTACGAAGCGGTCAAAGACAAGATCGCCGGCGTTTCAAGCGGGTGTGCCGACGTGTTTGGTGCTCGCGAGACAGCCCGAGACCACGGGTTTAAGTTGATCAGCGAATGCGCTGTTCCAGGTACAAGCGGCCTTCCCAGCATCGTCCGTCTATTAGCCGATGGCTACAACGTCGTTACTTTCTAGCCATCTTCCCGCGCTGATTGCACGCCATCCCGTGGCACAGCGCTCAGCGCGGGAAATTATCCGGGGCAATGTTCAATGTCTAATTCAGGTCCTTTTCATGCTGGCGAACGCGAAGTACAGGCGTTAACCGGGAAATCCGGGCAAGGCGAAGCCATGGGCCGGGTCATTGCCACAAGCATCACGCCGGGAGCCTGGCAGTTTCTTGCAGATCAATCGATGCTGGTACTGGGTAGTTGGGATGGCGCGCGCGGAGTCTGGCCAAGCCTGCTATTCGGCGAACCGGGATTTGCCGTCACCCACGATGGCACGAAAGTTCGGCTGGCTGTCAAAAGCGCATGGGCTGACCATCACGACCCGCTCTGGCAGAACCTGCGACAAAACGGGCTCATCAGCTTGCTCGCGATAGAACTGTCAACACGACGCCGGCTTCGCATCAATGGCCATTTGCGTTCGGTTGCCGATGCATTGTTGGCTGAAGGCAAGCTTGATGTGATCGTTGATCAGTCCTACCCAAATTGCCCTAAATACATCCAGCGTCGACTCTTGCAAATCGATCAAATCCAACCAGGACGCCCTTACGTTCAGGAGAGTCATCGCCTCAGCACCAGCCAGGCGAGTGTCATCTCCAATGCCGATACCTGTTTTGTTGCCAGCGTGCATCAATATTCCGGCACTGACGTATCGCATCGAGGCGGTTTCCCGGGGTTTGTGCGTATCGAATCCACGACCCGGTTGCGAATCCCCGACTACGTTGGAAACGGCATGTTCAACACCCTGGGCAATATTCATGGAAGTGGTTTCGCCGGATTGCTGTTTATAGACTTCGACAATGGCCGACAACTTCAGGTGATCGGCGATGCGAATATTGATTGGTCACGAGAGAGCGCAACCGTGGAGCGTTCGTGGCTGCTGGACATTCAGCATGTGCGCGAATCTTCGTTGCCGCATGGGTTGAAGTGGGAATTGGTCGATTTTTCACCCTTTAACCCGGCGCCGCACAATGGCTAGTGCGAAAAAGGCAATGCCAAATGCGGCAATCTCCGCGCACCCATGTTACTTGCATGATGAAAGTATTGATGATAGAGTCACTTTCATCATGCAACGAACAAGCTTCAAAAACATGGAATGCCCGGCCGCCAGAGCCCTTGAATGCGTGGGGGAATGGTGGAGCATTTTGATCCTGCGTGACGCATTCCACGGCCTCAGCAGATTTGACGAGTTCCAGTCCAGTCTGGGTATTGCGCCTAACATCCTGACGCGACGCCTGAAGCATCTGACCCAGAACGGTTTGCTTGAACGGCGCATGTACAACTCTCGCCCCCAAAGATACGAATATGTCCTGACGGATAAAGGACGCGATTTTTTCCCGGTATTGGTGGCAATGCTCGAATGGGGCAACAAACACCTGTCGCCGGAAGGCGTGTCCGTCCAGTTGGCAGACCGCCACACCGGCGATTTACTGGTGCCGGTTCTCATGGACAGGCACCGCTTATCGCCGATCACTGCCGACAATGTGGTGTTGCAGCCGGGGCCGGCTGCGAGCGAGAGTATGCGCGAACGGGCTGCACAAACCCAATCCCGATGGAGCCCGGGTGCGTCAATCCCCGATAAGGAGCACCCATAATGGCCTCGCGGCGCATCGTGGTAACAGGTATGGGGATGGTTTCCCCGTTGGGCTGCGGAGCAGACCCGGTCTGGCAACGTTTGATTGCAGGCCGCTCCGGGCTGCGCACCTTGCCGGAAGAAATGGTCGCGGCGATCCCGGCAAAAGTGGGCGGACTTGTGCCATCGAAAGAAGAAGACAACGACGCAGGCTTCGATCCGGATATCGCCGCACCCCCCAAGGATCAGCGCAAGATGGATCGGTTCATCCTGTTCGCGCTAGCAGCGGCGGATGAGGCCATTGCCCAATCGGGGTGGGTTCCAGCAAATAATCATGAGCGTGAGCGCACCGCCACAATCATCGCATCCGGGATCGGTGGATTTCCGGCAATTGCCAATGCCGTGCGCGTGACGGATACGCGCGGCGCACAGCGACTTTCACCATTCACCATCCCCTCCTTTCTCGTCAATATGGCCGCCGGCCATGTTTCCATACGCCATGGTTACAAAGGCCCTCTCGGCGCCCCGGTCACGGCTTGCGCAGCGGGCGTCCAAGCCATTGGCGATGCTGCGCGCCTGATTCGTTGCGGTGAAGCGGATATCGCCATCTGCGGCGGCACAGAAGCCTGCATTGACCTCGTCAGCCTGGGAGGCTTCGCTGCCGCCCGCGCACTGTCGACCTCTTTCAACGACGCTCCAGAACAAGCATCCAGACCTTTCGATAGCGCTCGCGATGGCTTTGTGATGGGCGAAGGCGCCGGCATTCTGGTAATCGAGGCGCTTGAGCATGCCTTGGCGCGAGGTGCCCATCCCATCGCGGAAATCATTGGGTATGGCACCAGCGCGGACGCCTACCA
>DAIDAS010000298.1 GCA_027310505.1 bacterium | reverse complement strand
GTACGCGACACCGCCATTGCCCTGTACAAGGCGGCAGCGGAGTATGCGCTCACGCGCGGCATCATCATTGCCGATACCAAGTTCGAATTCGGGCTGGATGCGGCCGGGGCGCTGTATCTGATCGACGAGGCGCTGACCCCTGATTCCTCCCGTTTCTGGCCGGCCAGCCAGTACAAGGTCGGCAGCAATCCGCCCAGTTTTGATAAGCAGTATGTGCGCGACTGGCTGGAGTCCTCGGGGTGGAACAAGCAGGCACCCGGACCGGAACTGCCTGCGGATGTTGCCGCCAGAACCGGCGAGAAATACCGCGAGGCCTTGCGGCAACTGACAGGTCGCGACATTCACCTTTGATGGGCGTGCTGCGCGAAATTGCGCAGCGCCTGAAGACGGAGTTCGCGGTCTACCGTCTGGCGCTGAAGCATCCGCAAACGCCTGTGTTGGCAAAGGTGTTGCTGGGGTTGGCGGTGGGTTATGTGCTGCTGCCTTTCGACCTGATCCCGGATTTTATTCCGGTGATCGGGCATCTGGATGACTTGGTCATCGTGCCGGGGCTGGTATATCTGGCCCTCAAGCTGATCCCTGACGACGTGATGGCGGACTGCCGCCAGAAAGTAGCCGAACTCCATGACTGATATTCAAAAGCTCATCACCGGTTTCAAGCGTTTCCACGAAAATTACTTCGGTGGCGACCAGGAGTTGTTCGGACAGCTCAAGCAAGGGCAGAATCCGGGCGCGATGGTGATCGCCTGTTCCGACTCGCGTGTCGATCCGGCTATTCTGCTGGATTGCCAGCCAGGCGACCTGTTCATGGTGCGCAACGTAGGCAACCTGGTGCCGCCGTATGAAAGAGGCGCAGGCCTGCATGGCGTCAGTACCGCGCTGGAGTTCGGCGTCTGTGTGCTGGGCGTGGAGCACCTGATTGTGCTGGGGCATAGCCGCTGCGGCGGCGTGCGCGCCTTGATGCAAGGCATTCCCGAGGGCGAACAGGGTGAGTTCATTTTCGGTTGGGTGAATATTGCCGCGCGCGCAAAAGAGCGGGTGCTGGCGGAATTGCCCAATGCCACGCCAGAAAGGCAATGCAGTGCCTGCGAGGAGGCGTCCATTCTGGTGTCGCTGGAAAACCTGCTGACATTCCCCTGGATCCGGTCGCGCGTGGAGCAGGGCTCGCTGGTGCTGCATGGCTGGTACTTCGACATCGATACCGGCGAACTGGTTGCTTACGACCCTGCGCAAGGGTCATTCAAGCCGTTGGCCTAGTCCGGATATTTTTTCGCTTATAATTCAAAGTTTTTCATTGACCATCAAAGGATTTGCAATATGGCTTTCAATAATGTGCCGACCGGCAAGGATATTCCCAACGATTTCAACGTCATCATCGAAATTCCGATGCAAGGCGACCCGGTCAAGTATGAAGTGGACAAGGAAAGCGGCGCGATTTTCGTCGACCGCTTCATGGGCACGGCCATGCAGTATCCCTGCAACTACGGGTACATCCCGCATACCCTGTCTGAAGATGGCGATCCGGTGGATGTCCTGGTGATTACCCCGGTGCCGCTGATCCCGGGTGTTGTCGTTCGCTGCCGCCCGCTGGGCGTGCTCAAGATGACGGACGAAGCCGGTCCGGATGCCAAGGTGCTGGCGGTGCCGGTGGAAAAGGTATGCGGTCTGTATACCCACCTGAAAACCTATGAGAACGTCTCCGAGAGACGTCTGAACATGATTTCGCACTTCTTCGAGCACTACAAGGATCTGGACAAGGGCAAGTGGGTCAAGATCGACGGCTGGGCAGGGCTGGACGAAGCGAAGCAGGAGATCGTCTCCGGCGTCGAGCGCTTCAGCAGCGCCAAGGACAAACCGGCGTTCTAACTCCCTTCGTCCCACCACGGTGCGGGCACAAAGCCTGCACCGTTTTCTCCGGCTTTCGCCAATCAAGGTTATGGAGTAAGCTCCGCTCAGGAAGAACGGGGGAGGGCTCCAAGTCTTTCTGACATCTCAGTATTTTCTGCATTCCCAGTCGGCAGTCATCGGCGCAAAGCCGGATGCGTGTCGACCCGCGATCCATTCCGGTGGATCGTCAAGCTTTTCAGGCTGTTGCGTGCGTTGGCGGGTAGATCCTGCCCGGTCGTTGATAACTGCATGAGGGAGGGGTGTTCCGATGGATCAAGCATTGATATTGGCACTGGGTTGTGCTGTTCTGGCACTGTTCTACGGTGGTGTAACGATTGCGTGGGTGCTGGCCCAGCCGACTGGCAATGAGCACATGCGTGCAATCGCGGCGGCCATTCAGGAAGGCGCTTCCGCTTACCTCAACCGACAATACACCACGATCGGCATGGTCGGCGCGCTGCTGTTCGCCGTGATCTGGGCGGCACTGGGCCATCTGATGGCGGTCGGTTTCGCGATTGGCGCCCTGCTTTCTGCGGCTGCCGGCTATATCGGCATGAATATCTCCGTTCGCGCCAATGTCCGCACTGCGCAGGCCGCGCACGATGGCGTCAATGCAGCGCTGCAAGTGGCTTTCCGTGGTGGCGCCATCACCGGCATGCTGGTGGTCGGGCTTGGGCTGCTGGGGGTGGCGGGCTACTACGCTTTCCTTTCCTTGACGACCCCTGAAGGCCAGCCGGTGAACATTTCCCCGCTGGTCGGCCTGGCCTTCGGCAGTTCGCTGATTTCCGTATTTGCCCGTCTCGGTGGCGGCATCTTCACCAAGGGAGCCGATGTCGGCGCCGACCTGGTCGGCAAGGTTGAGGCCGGCATTCCCGAGGATGATCCACGCAACCCGGCGGTGATCGCAGACAACGTGGGCGATAACGTGGGCGATTGTGCCGGCATGGCGGCCGACCTGTTCGAAACCTACGCCGTGACGGTGATCGCCACTATGCTGCTGGGGCATCTGCTGCTGCCGGGCGTTGCCGGTGCGCTGACCTATCCGCTGGTGCTGGGCGGTGTTTCCATCATCGCCTCGATCATCGGCACCTATTTTGTCAGCGTACGCGATGAGGGCGGCAAGATCATGAACGCGCTCTACCGCGGGCTGATCGTCTCCGGCGTCATTTCTGCCGTGGTGTATTACCCGGTCACCACTTGGCTGATGAGTGGTCTGGAGTATACGACCATGCATCTTTACCTGTGCACGTTGGTCGGTTTGGCCGTAACGGCGGCAATGGTGGTGATCACCGAGTATTACACCGCGACGGAATACGCCCCGGTGCGCCATGTGGCCAAGTCTTCCGATACCGGGCACGCCACCAACATCATCGCCGGCCTGGGCGTTTCCATGAAGGCGACCGCAGCGCCGGTACTGGTGATCTGCCTTGGCATCCTCGGCGCGCATCACCTGGCCGGCCTGTATGGCATCGCTGTGGCCGCCACTGCAATGCTTTCAATGGCCGGGATTATCGTCGCGCTGGACGCTTATGGCCCCGTCACCGACAACGCCGGCGGCATCGCGGAGATGGCCAAGCTGCCGAAAAAAATTCGCGACATCACCGACCCGCTTGACGCTGTGGGCAACACCACCAAGGCCGTCACCAAAGGTTACGCCATCGGCTCTGCCGGTCTGGCGGCACTGGTGCTGTTCGCCGATTTTACCCATGCGCTGGGCGAGCGCGGCATCGATACCACCTTTGACCTATCCAACCACATGGTGATCATCGGCCTCTTCATCGGCGGCATGATCCCTTACCTGTTCGGGGCGATGGCGATGGAAGCGGTCGGCCGCGCTGCGAGTTCCGTGGTCGTGGAAGTGCGCCGCCAGTTCAAGGAAATCCCCGGCATCATGGACTATACCGAAAAGCCGGATTACTCGCGGGCGGTGGATATGCTGACCAAGTCTGCGATCAAGGAAATGATCGTCCCATCGCTGTTGCCGGTGCTGACCCCACTGCTTGTCGGTAAACTGCTCGGCGCGCAGGCCCTGGGCGGTCTGCTGATTGGCACCATCGTCACTGGTTTGTTCCTGGCGATTTCCATGACCGTGGGGGGCGGTGCCTGGGATAACGCCAAAAAGCACATCGAGGACGGTCATCACGGCGGCAAGGGGTCCGATGCGCACAAGGCTTCCGTGACCGGTGATACGGTGGGCGACCCATACAAGGATACCGCCGGCCCTGCCATCAACCCGCTGATCAAGATCATCAACATTGTGGCACTGCTGATTGTCCCAATGCTGTAAGCAGGTAACGCCATGGAAAGCCCGCCGGGGCAGATGCCGCGGTGGGCTTTTGCATCTGGACTAGCATTTGGAGCGGTATCGGTCAGGAGCCGCTGTTTATTGATTTGATAATCAATTAATATTCCTTAACAAGATCGAACAAGAGGAGCTCATGGCAAGACCTATATCGCCCGTGCATCCTGCTCCCCTGCACCCATGACGACGCAACTGGAACAGGTCTCCGCGGAGGAGATTCAAGACCTTTACGAGCATGCGCCTTGTGCCTATCACTCTCTGGATAAGGCTGGCCTGATTGTTCGTATCACTGACCCCGAGC
>DAIDAS010000273.1 GCA_027310505.1 bacterium | reverse complement strand
GACCGCAGCAAGGCCGACCAGAACTGGGATTTCACTGCCAGCGCCCATTATGCCGCTGGCGCCGGTACCGGCTATGAATTCGGCTTTGCCCGCAAAAGCCGGGCGTCGACGCTGGTCGAACGTTTCCTGTGGAAAGCCAGCAATACCTACGGCCAGACGGATGGCAGGAGCTACAAGGGCAATCTCAATCTGGATTCCGAGGTTTCCCACCAGGTCAGTGTGGGCGCCGATTGGCACGGCACCAACTGGCAGGTGAAGCCGACCCTGTATTACAACCATGTCAGCGATTACATCCAGGGGGTGAACGACGGCACCGGCACGCTGGTTTTCACCAACCTCGATCACGCCAACCTCCACGGACTGGATGCTGCCTGGCGTTACAACTTAAGCGGTGAATGGGGACTGGATGGTGTCGTGAGCTATGTGCGCGGCAAGACCAGCGGCGACAACCTGTATCGCATGGCCCCGCTGCACGCCGACATCCGGCTGAACTACGCCGCCGGCCGCTGGGGTGCGACCGGCGAAGCAAAGTTGGCCGCGCGGCAGGATGATGTTTCGAAATACAACGCTGAACAGGCAACGGCCGGGCACGCCATCGTCAACCTGCGCGGGAGCTATCGTTTCGATCATGGGTTCAGCGTGCATGGCGGCATCGAGAACCTGTTCGACAAGTTCTATGCCGATCATCTGAACGGCCTTAACCAGGTGGCGGGTGGCTCCGTTGGCGTAAACCAGCGGCTGCCCGGAGCTGGGCGGTTCCTGTACCTCTCGGGTCAGTTCGACTTGTAAGGTCGGTGAGGAGTCCGCTGGCCACTCAATGGCCCTCGGGCTTTTCCTTGTCAAAGAAATAGCTGATGCGCGTGGCGGGGCGGAGGTATTCGAGCGCGTCCTCGGGCAGCTGGTTGGGGCGCAGGCAGTGCGTGATGCTCAGGCTGGCTTGTTCGCCAAGATCGACCAGCAGTGGAATTTCCCGCGGCACATCCGGTGCGTGCAGCAGTACGAACGGCCGCAAGGGTTTGTTCGGGTTGACGGATACCACGATGCCGTGTCTGTTGTCGGAGAGCCTGACGAGGCTGCCCGGCGGGTAAACGCCCAGGCTCTTGATCAGGAGCTTGAGAATGGCAGGGTCGCATTTGGTACGCTGGTGCGCGAACATGTGGGAGAGCGCCTCGTAGGGCGTCATGGCCTGGGCGACATTGAGCGGGTTGCACAGGTTGTCGTACAGGTTGACGACGGCGACAATGCGCGCCAGGCGGTCGATCTGGCTCTCTTTGAGCCTGCTGGGATAGCCTGTGCCATCCATGCATTCGTGGTGTTGCAGGATGATGCGGACGACTTCGGTATGCATGCCGACATCATTGGCGAATTTCGCCCCCATGGCGCAGTGCTGATGGATCAGGGAAAGTTCCGCCTTGGTCAGCGGATCGCTTTTCTTGGTGATCCTGTCTGGAATCTGCACTTTCCCGATGTCGTGGAAGATCGATCCCAACCCCAGGAGTCGGATATTTTCCGCGGTCATCTCGAGGGATTTGGCCAGCATCAGCGATAACACGGTGACATTGAGCGCATGGGTGTAGTGTTCGACGGCGCCGGGTTTGGGCTGCATGGCATGCAGCACGACATCGCCCTCGGTGAGCAGCGAGTCGACCATGCTGTCCACCAGTTCTTGCGCCTGGTCTAATGTCTTGGGTGGATTCTGCTGGATATCGCGCTCGATCTGGCGCACCGTACTGGACGCCTGCGAAAATTTTCTCTCGCATTCCTGAATGGCCTGGCGCAGTTCGTTGAGGCGTTTTTCATGAAAGGCCTGTTTGGCGGCTTCCTCATCCTCAACGACGACAGGTTCTGGTGGCGGTGTTTCGGCGATGATTGGTGGCGCCTGCAGAGGCAATGGGTCGCAGTCGCTGCGTAGCGGGTCGTAGCGCACCTGGGGCAGGCCGAGTTTGCGAATCTCGGCAATCTGCGATTCGTTCTTGATCTTGAAGTTGTTGAAGGGGAACGGATGCTCCATCCAGCCTAGGTCGATGTGGACATACAAGCCCACGTGGAGTTGCTCTGGTTTGATGTAATGAAGTGTTTCGGTGGTCATTGGGTTGCCGGATTTCGTGTCGTCAGCAATTCTAGCAGTGCCGCGAATGAAATGGGTCGGCTATACAGGTAGCCCTGCGCTTCCTGGCATCCCTTCTCCTGCAGAAAGGTTTCCTGCTCGGTTTTTTCCACCCCCTCGGCGATGACGGTGAGGCCGAGGTTGCGGCCCAGCCCGATAATGGCGCTGGAGATGGCCATGTCGTCAGGGTCGTACGGTAGTTCCCGCACAAAAGACTGGTCGATCTTGAGTTTGTCGAGCGGGAAGCGCTTGAGGTAAGAGAGCGAAGAATAGCCGGTGCCGAAGTCGTCCAGCGCCAGCTTGACGCCCATGTCCTTGAGCCTGCGGCACACTTCGATGACGTATTCCACGTTGTTCATGATCGCGCTTTCCGTGATCTCCAGTTCCAGTTGTTCCGGTTCGCACCCGGTTTCAACCAGCACGCCATACACCGTATCGGCGAAATTGCTGCGGTGGAGTTGCGTTGCCGAAACGTTGACGGAAATCCTTTGCAACTGATATCCGGCTTTATGCAGGCGCAGTAAATCGGTGGCGGCCTGGCGCAGCACCCATTCGCCGATCGGGATAATCAGCCCGGTTTCCTCTGCCAGCGGGATGAATTTTCCGGGTGGAATCATCCCCAGTTCTGGATGATTCCAGCGCAGCAGCGCTTCAGCGCCGATGATGCTACCGGTTTGCAGGGAAATCTGCGGCTGGTAATGCACCACCAGTTGAGAACGCTCCAGCGCATGACGCAGCATCGTGTCC
>DAIDAS010000266.1 GCA_027310505.1 bacterium | reverse complement strand
CGGTAGTGCAGTTGGCCAGGCGCTTGTAGATCCCCAGGCGTTCATGCACGTCGGGGCAGTAGGCATCGGGGAGCAGCGCCGGGGTGTGCAGGTTGATTTCGGTGGTGACGCCGAGCGGGGCATCGAGGTTCGGCTCCTTGCCAGCCTGCAGCTGCTTGACGGCGTGCGCCAGCATTTCGGAATACAGGTTGAAGCCGATTTCCTGCATTTCGCCGGACTGGCTGTCGCCCAGCAGCTCGCCTGCGCCCCGGATTTCCAGGTCGTGCATGGCGAGGTGGAAGCCAGCGCCAAGATCCTCCATCAGCTGGATCGCATCCAGGCGCTTTTCCGCTTGCGGCGTGATTTTCACGTCCGGCTCAGTCAGCAGATAGGCATAAGCCTGGTGGTGCGAGCGGCCGACGCGGCCACGCAACTGGTGCAATTGCGCCAAGCCGAATCGGTCGGCCTTGTTCATGATGATGGTGTTGGCGGTCGGCACGTCGATGCCGGTTTCGATGATGGTGGTGCACAGCAGCAGGTTGAAGCGCTGATGGTAGAAGTCGCGCATCACGTGCTCCAGCTCGCGCTCGCGCAACTGGCCGTGGGCGATGGCGATGCGCGCTTCCGGCAGCATTTTTTCCAGCTTGTCGCGCATGGCGAAGATACTATCGACCTCGTTGTGCAAAAAGTACACCTGTCCGCCGCGTTTGAGTTCACGCATCACCGCCTCGCGGATGACGCCTTCCGACCACTGCGAAACGAAGGTCTTGATCGACAGCCGTTTCTGCGGCGGTGTGGCAATGACCGAGAATTCGCGCAGGCCTTCCATCGCCATCGACAGCGTGCGCGGGATTGGCGTGGCCGTGAGGGTGAGTACGTCGACTTCGGCACGCATGGCTTTCAGCTGTTCTTTTTGGCGCAGGCCGAAACGGTGCTCCTCGTCCAGGATCACCAGGCCGAGATTCTTGAACTGCACGTCTTTCTGGATCAGCCGGTGGGTGCCGATAATGATGTCGATGTTGCCTTCGCGCAGGCCGTCGAGCGCTTCTTTCTGTTCCTTGGCCGTCCTGAAGCGGGAAATCTCGGCGATTTTTACCGGCCATTCGGCAAAGCGGTCGCTGAAGTTGTTGTAATGCTGTTCGGCCAGGAGTGTCGTGGGAACGAGTACCGCGACCTGGCGTCCACCCATGACGGCGACGAAGGCAGCGCGCAACGCGACTTCTGTTTTGCCGAAGCCCACATCGCCACACACCAGCCGATCCATCGGCCGGCCGGATTGCATGTCGTTGATGACGGCTTCGATGGCTGCCAGTTGGTCCGGTGTTTCCTCGAACGGGAAGCCTTCGGCAAAGGCTTCGTAGTCATGCAGGCCGAGCTTGAAGGCGTGGCCCTTGCGTGCAGCACGCATGGCGTACAGGTTGAGCAGTTCGGCGGCCGTGTCGCGGATCTGCTTTAGCGCCCGCTTGCGTGCCTTGTCCCACTGGCCGCTGCCCAGTTTGTGCAAAGGTGCCGATTCGGGCGGCCCGCCGGAGTAGCGCGAGATCAGGAACAACTGCGACACCGGCACATACAGCTTGTCGGCCCCGGCGTATTCCAGCAGCAGGAATTCGGTCTCGCCCTCACCGAAATCCAGGTTCACCAGCCCGCGGTAGCGCCCGACGCCATGCTGTTCATGCACTACCGGATCGTTCTCGCGCAACTCCGAGAGATCCTTGAGCATGCCTTCGGTGCTGCGCGCCTTGTCCCGTTCGCGGCGGCGCTCCTGACGCACCTGGGCTGCGTAAAGCTCGGCTTCGGTGATGACGGCGAAATCGTCCGTGACAAATCCGCCATGCAGCGGTGCCACGCCCAGCAGGTCGCGCTCGTTCGAGGCCAGAAACTGCGCCCAGTCGTCGCAGGTTTTCATGCGCAGGCCGTGTTCGGCCAGCAACTGCGCCATGGTTTCGCGCCGCCCCAGGCTCTCGGCGGCGATCAGCACGCGTCCGTCATGGTGTTGCAGGTAATCTTTCAGCTTTTGCAGGGGATTCTCGGCGCGGCGCTCGATATTCAGGTCAGGCAGGTCGGCATTGGTCGCCAGGGTGGTCTGCAGGCGGCCGAAGGCGTGCGTGGCCGTAAAGAACTCGTCGGCCGCCAGCAGCAATTTTGCGGGTGGCAGGATAGGCCGCTCACGGTCGTGATCAAGTAGGCGATGACGCCCCTGCGTTTCCTGCCAGAAGTTCTGGGCGGCACTGTCCAGATCGCCGTGCAGGCACAGGACTGCCTCCTTGGGCAGGTAATCGAACAGCGTGGCGGTTTCTTCGAAAAACAGCGGCAGATACCACTCGATGCCGCCCGAGGCGATGCCATTGCTCACGTCCTTGTAGATGCGGCACTTGGAAGGGTCGCCCTCGAACATCTCGCGGAAATTCTGGCGGAAGCGAGTGACTCCCTTGGAATCCAGCGGAAACTCGCGTGCCGGCAACAGCCGGATCTCGCCGACTGGATACAGGCTGCGTTGGGTGTCGACATCGAAAGTGCGGATGGTCTCGATCTCGTCGTCGAACAAGTCGAGGCGGTAAGGCAGGGCGCTACCCATCGGGAACAGGTCGATCAGCCCGCCGCGGATGCTGAACTCGCCAGGCGACATGACCTGGTTGACGTGGTGGTAGCCGGCCTCGGCGCATTGCAGGCGTAGTGCATCGAGGTCAAGTTTCTGACCTTTCTTGAGCATGAAGGTGTGTGCGGCGAGAAATGCCTGTGGCGGCAGGCGTACCAGCGCCGTTCCGGCCGGGACGACGACGACGTCGCAAGCATTCTGCGTGATCTGGTACAACGTCGCCAGCCGCTCCGATACCAGATCGGGGTGCGGCGAAAAATGGTCGTAGGGCAGGGTTTCCCAGTCTGGCAGCAGGTGGATCGAAAGTTCGGGTTCGAACCAGCGCATTTCTTCCAGCAGGCGCTGTGCGTCAAACGCCGAAGCACAGATGATGACCAGTGGGTTTTTCAGGCGACGGGCAAACTGTGCCAGCGCCAGGCTGTCGGCGCCTGCGTGCAACCCCGAAACACGTTCGGTTTTGCCGGAAGATGGGATGGGTAAGGAAGATTGCATAGGGGGCAAATTATAGCCGCCTACGGGTGACATCCAAAACAAAACCCCATCGTGCTGTTGCTGATGGGGTTTTGTGGTCGTGCGGTTTTACTTCCTGGGCAGCGTGCCGGTAATCTGAAGTTCGGCGGCAATCCAGTAATCTACCGGGTTGCCGGAAAACCCGTCACGTTCGGCGAGGTAATAGGCAGCGACTTCAATCAGGTTGTAGCGTTCTTCGTTACCCGGATTCCAGGCGGCGGCAGTTTTCTTTGCAGCGGGGGCCTTTTTTGCGGCCGGAGCTTTTTTCTCTGCAGCGGGCTTGCTGGTTGCTACCTTGGGCGTGGCAGCAGTTTTGGTCTTCGGGGCGCTGGCGACGGTGCTCTTTTTGGTAGCAGCAGGCTTGGCAGCAGTGGCGGCTTTTTGGGCTACCGGCTTGGTCTTGGTTTCAGCCATGAGACTTCCTTTCGATCACAAAAATCCGGGGAAACAACACGCTAACCCGTAATTGTTTCGATTATATTAAAAAAGTTCGGAAAATCAAGCGGTTCCGCCAACGGTCAAGCCGTCGATGCGCAGCGTGGGTTGCCCGACCCCGACTGGCACGCTCTGGCCTTCCTTGCCGCAGGTGCCAACGCCGGGGTCCAGCTGCATGTCATTGCCGATCATGGATACGTGCTTGAGTACCTCCGGGCCATTGCCGATCAGGGTCGCACCCTTGACAGGATAGGTCAGTTTGCCGTCCTCGATCATCCAGGCCTCGGCTGCTGAGAACACGAATTTGCCGCTGGTGATGTCGACCTGCCCACCGCCGAAATTGACGGCATACAGCCCTTTTTTGACGGAACGGATGATTTCTTCCGGATCCCGGTTGCCGTTCAGCATGTAAGTGTTGGTCATGCGGGGCATCGGGATATGGGCGTAGGATTCGCGCCGTGCATTGCCGGTGAGATGCGTCCCCATCAGGCGGGCGTTGAGCGAATCCTGCAAATAGCCTTTGAGGATGCCGTTTTCGATCAGTACGGTGTGTTGGGTCGGCGTGCCTTCATCGTCGATGTTGAGCGAGCCTCTCCTGTTGGAAATCGTGCCGTCGTCGACTACCGTGACACCCGCTGCCGCCACTTGCTGGCCGATACGGTCGGAGAACGCGGAACTGCCCTTGCGGTTGAAGTCGCCTTCCAGCCCGTGGCCGATCGCCTCGTGCAGCAGGATGCCCGGCCAGCCGGAACCCAGCACCACCGTCATGGCTCCGGCCGGCGCCGGGCGCGCATCGAGGTTGGTGAGCGCCTGATGGACGGCCTTGCGGGCGTAATCATGCAATACCTCGTCGCTGAAATAGCCATAGTCGAAGCGTCCGCCGCCGCCGGCAGAGCCTTGTTCGCGCTTGCCATCGGCTTCGGCGATCACCTGTACCGATACGCGCACCAGCGGGCGAATGTCAGCCGCCATCATGCCGTCGTGGCGTGCGATCAGCACTACCTCGTATTCGCCTGCGAGCGAAGCCATGACCTGGGTGATGCGCGGATCAAGGGCGCGGGCATATTGCTCCAGCCGTTCCAGCATTTTGACTTTCTGATCGTCGCTCAATGAGGCGATCGGATCCTGCGGCAGGTAGAGTCGTGGCGCCTCGCTACGCTGCAAAGCCTGTGTCGTGCGATCACTGCCCTGCGCGGCAATGGCGCGCGTCGCTTCTGCCGCCTGCTGCAGCGCCGGCAGGCTGATGTCGTCGGAATAGGCAAAGGCGGTTTTCTCGCCGCTGACGGCGCGTACGCCTACGCCTTGGTCGATGCTGAAGCTGCCTGACTTGACCTGGCCTTCTTCCAGCCCCCAGCTTTCGGCGCGGCTGTATTGGAAATACAGGTCGGCGTAATCCACCCGGTGCGACATGATGCTGCCAAGCACGCCCTGCAGCGCAGGGTAATCGAGCTGATAGGGGGCGAGCAGGGTGTCTGTCGCAGTGGCGAACAGCGTGCCCGGTTCAGGGCTTGAGACGGAAGGGAGGGTGTCGTTTTTCATGGGAGTAAGCCAGCTTCAAGTGTGCATTGCAATAAATGGATGATACCAGTGCGGCCTTCTTCTGCAGCTAATGAAATTCTGCAAAAGCGATACCGGGCAGCTATTGGCCCGGTGTGTCGTGATGTCGCGACGCTGGCGACGCAAGTCTGGAACGTGTTTTCAGGTGCGTGGTTGGTAACCTACTGATCCGTAATTATAAACCATTCTGGCATGGCTCTTGCCATATGCATGATAAATGCTCGTACCCGAGCATGGGTTCATGATCAAGGAGATAACTATGAAGGTGTTGGGTAAAGCGATTGTCGGTATGTTGCTGGTGGCAAGTATCAGTGGCTGTGCCGGCATGTCTACGCGACAGAAGAATGCGGCAGCAGGTGCTGCCATCGGCGGTGTGGCCGGTGCCGTCCTGACGGGCGGCAGCTCTCTGGGTACCGTGGGCGGTGCGGCGATCGGCGGTGTGATCGGTCATGGCGTCGATGGGTTTTCAGGCAGAAAATAATGATTGTCGTTTTATTGTGACAATTCAGATGATTGAATTGAAAAAAGAATTTAAGATAGTCTCGTCATTGTGTCGTCGGCTGGCGACGGGATGAAGTTGTATTCATTAACCTGCAAGGAGAACACGATGCGTAAATTGATGGTGGTGCTGATGGGTATCACGTTGATCGGTTTGAGCGGTCTGGCGCAAGCCAAGCCTGAAGGTAAGGGGCACCAAGGGAAACCGCAGGCCTCTGAACGTATGAGCGACCAAGGTGAAATGAATACCAACAGCCCGGCCAGCGGCGACCAGCTCAAGGGCGATGACCGCTCCGACGAGCGACATGCCATGGATCACGACAAACAAGGCAAGCATGGCAAGCACGGTACGATGGGCAAGGGTCACGGCAAGGGTAAAAACCGTTGAGCTGAAGTCGCTATGCAAAAAAGCCCGTCATCCCGACGGGCTTTTTTTATTGAATCAGCACTGCTTTAACGTGCGGTGCTTGAGTGCAGGCAGGCTGTTGCGGAGGCTTGCCTGATAAGCCGGATTCATGTTGGCGATGACGACGCCGGAACCTCTGGGCAGGCGATCCAGCACCACGCCCCAAGGGTCGACGATCATGCTGTTGCCGTGAGTTTCGCGGCCCGAGAGGTGGTAGCCGCCCTGCGCCGGCGCCAGAACGTAGCACAGGTTCTCGATGGCGCGGGCGCGAACCAGGGTCTCCCAGTGCGCCTTGCCGGTGGTATCGGTAAAGGCGGCTGGCACCACGATGAGATCGACCTCGCCCATGGCGCGGTAAAGTTCCGGAAAGCGCAGGTCGTAGCAGATCGACAGGCCGATTCTGCCCAGTGGGGTATCGAGCACGACGACCTTGTCGCCGGGTTCGATAGTGTCGTCTTCGTGATAATGCTCATTGCCAAGATTCAGGTTGAACAGGTGAATCTTGTCGTAGCGTGCGACCTGCTTGCCCGTGGGGTCGTACACCAGGCAAGTGTTGCGCACCTTGTTCGGGGAATCCGATTCCAGCGGTACCGAGCCCCCGATCAGCCAGACCTGATGGGCTTTCGCCATTTTTGACAGGAAACGCTGGATCTGTCCACTGCCTTCCTTTTCGCGCACTTTCACCTTGTCGGTATCCTTCACCCCCATGATGGCGAAATATTCCGGCAGTGCGATCAGTTGGGCGCCTTGGTTGGCGGCGATCTCGATCAGGCGCTCGGCCTCGCTCAGGTTGGCGGAGACGGAAGGCCCGGACGCCATCTGGATACCGGCGATCTTGACGATGCCCGGGGCGATGTCAGCCTTGTGGGACTTTGCCGGTTTGATGGTTTTTGCACGCGATTTGATGGGCATGTTTTTTTCCTACTTATATAGTCTGATCATACCTTAGTTGCCTAATGGCGATGGTACCTGTACGGGTGATGGCGTGCCATTTTTCGATTTTACTTCCTGTGGGTTATCCCAGGTGCCGCTGATGTCATATTCATAGGCGGCCAGCTTGTTGATCGGATCCCTGAGGATTTTTTGCGCTACCCAGGCGGCGGCGCCGACGGCAGGGCCGCCTGCCAGTGCGGCGATGGACAGGCTGTCGGTCAGCGATGGCATGACCTTGATGTGCAGGTTCTGTGTTTCGTGATTGAGATCGGTTTCACCGCTGATTGCCACTTTGGCTGCGGGCCCTTCCATCCTGAAGTCGTCGCTGCGCATGAGGCCGCGATCGATGCGCACGTTGCCGCTGATCAGGTCGAATGCGAACCCATCGTTGAAAATATCGCGGAAATCGAACGTGAGACGTCGCGGCAGTGACTGTAGGCTCAACACCCCCAGGAGACGTCCCACGCCAGGCTGGATTTTCAGGAACTGACCGTGCTCGGCCTCCAGTTGCAGGGTGCCGCCCAATTCGCCGACATTGAACTCATGCGGGCTGCCCGGCCACTTGAGCTGGCCCTTCAGCTCGGACTTGCCCCCCTTGATGGTGTCGGGATACCCGAAGCGCTCAAGTGTTTTGCCGATGTCGTTGATATCCCAGGCGAGATTGAGTTTCGTGTTGGGCCGGTTCTTCCAGTTATGCCATTCTCCATCGGCCGTTAGGGTGCTTTCGGGATTGCTGATGACCAGTTTCTCGATATTCCAGTCGTCCCCCTGCTGGCCGGCCAGCAGTTCCAGTCGTCCGAGTTTTTTCTGCTTGATTTCGAAGGCTTCGGCCACGATGTCCAGCGCGGGATATTCCGGGGTTTTTTTGGCGGAAGGAGTATCGGCATCGCTCAATTTTGCCGGCGCGGGCAAGGGCATGACCAGGGATTTGAGTCTTGCGACGATCTTGCCGTGCCCGCTACGCAGCCATAGGGCTTCGCCAGTAATTTCATGGCTTTGCAAACTCGCTTGCCAACCGTCGGTAATGGATTTGGCGTTGAACTTGAGTTCGTTGATGCGGCGCCCGAATACATCCAGTGTGCCAAATGCCAGATTGACGCCGGAAAACTCGATGCTGCTTGGGGTGCTGCCGAATACCCTTTGCCACTGGTCGACATCGATATGATCCACGCTGCCCTTGACGAAGATGCCCGGTCGCGTCGGCAATTCAGCAAGGCCGCCGAAATTGACCTCGCCGCGTTCAGGATGCATCGTACCGTCCTGTTCTTGCCGCAGCAGTTTCGCATTCACCAGCGTGCCGAGGTTGAGGCTGATGACATCCTGTTTTTCGCCCTGCAGCTTTTTCTCGATCCGCAACGGCATCGAACTGGCCGGGCTTTTCTCGAAAGGTGCGGGCAGGCTCGATGCAAGCCCGGCCAGCGACGACTTGACGACGATTTCTGCCTGATGCTTACGGACGTTGATTTCCCCCGTCCAGTCTATCGTGCCGTGCAGTTTGTCCACCAGCGGCAAATCCACGGCCTGCCGGATGCCGCTATCGGTGATTTTGCCTTGCGCCACCACCCGCAGCTGGCCATCCTTGCCGTTCTCAAGGTTGAACTGCGTCGGACCGCCGTAAAGCTGGGCGCCGACGTTCTGCGCGCGCAAGGTCGATTCGGTGAAATCCAGGCGGCCGTTGATGTGTTCCAGTGGCGGGAACCCTTCAGCACCACTCAGGGTGGCGTTGCTGATCAGATAGCTGCCTTTGACTTTTGTGCCGATGCCTTCGGTGTCGAGAGGGATATGCAGCCCCAGCGTGAGCTTGCCGTTACCTGCCGCGTGCAGGCCATCGGTGAAGTGATCGATGGCGGCCAGTACCGGGCTGCTGTTGATAAAACGGATCGCGTTTTCCGCCGGCCCTTGCAGTTCGCCTGTGATATCCACTACCGGATGGTCGGCATCCAGTACCGGGATGACCGCCTTGGCCTTGATGAGCTGGTTGCCAGACAGGCTGCCCTGGTCTGCAACCAGTTCCATGCGGTTGCCCTGGAACAGCATGTTGAGCCGCAACCCATCGATCTTAGGCCAGCCGGCAGCGTAGTCGAGGATGCCTTCGTTGAGCTTGCCCTTGACCTGGAATAGTCCGCGCTTGCTGTCCGGCCAGGGGAACTCATCCAGATTGCCGCGCACGATCACGCTGATATCCTCGCCCCGCCCGCCCAGTATCGATGTTTCGAGCCAATGCAGCGTATCCTTGCCGAGCACTGTCGGATAGTAGTAATACGCAAACTTGCCATCTGCATGGCCGAGTTTTGCGGTCATGTCGAGTTCGCCGCTGCCCTTGCCGCTATAACGGTAACTGGCATTGATGGTACCGGCGATATGCGGGTTGGCGATGGCGAAATTGCTCACCTTGACGTCCAGAACCCCTTTCTTGATGGTCCATTTGACCTGGCCGGAGAGATTGTCTGCCGGCGTCGGCATGCGCAGGATATTCTTGAGATCAAGCGTGGCGTTCTTTGCCTCGAGATTGAGCGTGCCGCCCGCCTGGTTGGCGTCGATCGAGCCATTCACGTTGGCAAACCCGGGCACGCCACGATAAGCGTTAATCCCCAGACCGTTGAAGTTGGTGCGCAGGGAATACTGTCCAGGATCGGCGGCATCGCCGCTCCAGCCCAGCGACAATTGGTGGAGCCGGCCCTTGGGGTCAATGTCGTTGAGTGCCTGCAGCAGTGCCGGGCCGACCGGCAAGTAACCGGCAAAGGTGGTGAGCTGCTCCAGAATGGCGTCATCCAGATGGATGTCGCCCTCGACCTGCTGTTTGCCGTTCACCAATGCAGTTTTAACCTTGACACTGCCGTTGCGCATGTCCAAGCCTTCGGCGGTTGCCAGATGCAGCCCCTTGGCTTCCAGAATCTGGCCGTTCTGCAGGCGCTGCCAGATCAGTCGGCCGGAAAGATCACGGAATACCGCTTCCTCGTTGGCGTTGTTCCTGAAGCGTGTGCGCACGTTCTGCAACAGCACGTCGGCGGTGATGTTGCTCGCCTTGCCATCTTCCAGTTTGAGCCAGAACTGGCTGGCGCCGAATCCTTCGCGCAAGTCGAACGGGTAGTCGAGCCAGGTGCGCCAGGCAGCGATATCCGTGCCCTCAAGTTTGGCGTAAACGATGCCGCTCCAGTCTTCCGGGCGGCTGACATCTTTGCCGATCAGGCTGCCCC
>DAIDAS010000254.1 GCA_027310505.1 bacterium | reverse complement strand
GCCATATACAGAGCGGGTTTCAGCAGTATTTTTACACAATATTTACACACAGAAACGATGATGAAGCGTGATTTTGTGTGATGTCGATTTATTTCTACATCCGCTATTGATATATATAAAACAATAAGTTACATTACTATTTCTGGTAAATATTTGGTCTGAAAAAGTCGAAGGCAAGGCATTTGCTATGTCCTGCCATGTTGCAACCTCAATGCATTGAAAACCTGCAAATTTTAACACACGCGCTACTACTCTTGGCCGATCGCCGACTCCACCTCTTCGTGCTTGCGCATGCTGTGGACGGCAATCATCATCAACGCCAAAGCAATCAGCAGCATGCCCGTCATTTCGAGGCGCGACGGCACTTCGTTCAATTGCACCCAAGCCGCCAGCACGCCAATGACCGGGGCCAGCAGCGAGATCATGCTGGCGACGCCGGCGGGCAGCCGTCGTAGCGCAAACAGCCACAGCAGCCAAGCCACCGCGTTACAGGCCACGATATTGTAGGTGAGGGCACCAACCAGGTAAGGGGTCCAATGGATCGGAGCAGCCGGAATCAGCAACCCTGCGACCAGCAGCGGCAGCGAGCCTATCAGCATTTGCCATGCGGTGAACGAAAGCAGATCCATCTCGGGCGCCAGATGGTGAAGCTTCTTGGCAAGGACGACCGCCAGCGCCCAACTGACCCCGGCCATGACCGCCAGCGCATTGCTCATCAGGCTGCCATGCAGATGCCAAGGCTCCAGAATGCATACCAGCCCGCTCACCGATGCCAGCGCCGCCAACCATTGCATGCCACGAATTTTTTCGCCCAGCATGGGCCAGGCCAGCACCATCACCCAGAATGGCATGGTGTAGGTCAGCACGGCCACTTTGCCGGCTCCACCCTCGACCAGCGCCCAGATGATGAGGCCGGTAAACCCGCTGGTCTGCAGCACACCGATCAGTGTCATGCGCGGCACCTGTTGCGGGCGCAGCGGTTTTTTCAGCAGCCACAGCAGGGCAAACAGGAAAATGGCGGCAAGAAAAGTGCGCAGCGCACCAAACTGGAACGGCCCGATGAACGCGAGCGTCTGCTTCATCACCACCCAGTTATACCCCCAAATCACAGCCAGCAGGAGCAAGGCGGCAACGGCACGGATAGCAGGAGAAGTCACAGGCATGGCAAGGGCTTTACAAGAAAATGGATTGGTCTAAACTGATTCCAACGAGGCGCTACGACCTCGTATCGAACCGGAGGAGATTAGCATGAAAACCGTTCGGCAGTTACTCGAATCCAAAGGCAACAGCATCCTCTCGATTACCCCTGACGCGAGCGTACACGACGCCCTGGTCATCATGTCGGAAAACCACGTGGGCGCGCTGCTGGTGATGGAAGAAGGCAAGCTGATCGGCATCTTCTCGGAACGGGATTACGCCCGCGACATCGACCCCAAGGGCAAGACCTCCCGCGACACCCTGATGCGGGACATCATGACACCGCAATCCTGCCTCATTACCGTTTCTCCCAACGACACCGTGGAAAGCTGCATGGAACTGGTGACGGAAAAACGCATCCGTCACCTGCCGGTCATGGAGGCCGGAAGAGTCGTCGGCATTCTCTCGATTGGCGACCTGGTCAAGGAAACCATCGCGCACCAGCGCTTCCTGATCACCCAGCTCGAAAACTACATCAAGAGCTAGATAAAACGCGCAACCAGCGCTTTTTCGGGATTGATGCCGGAGGGAAGGAGCAGCCTGACATGGTGACCACTGCCAGGTGCCGCGGAGACTTCGGCGCCCTCTTCGTTCAGCATTTTTTCCACCGCAAACTCTCGGTTCCCTGAGGGCTGGATGATCTCCAGCCGGTCGCCGACCGCAAAGCGGTTCTTCACTGCGATTTCCGCCAGGCCGGTTGCCGCATCGTAAC
>DAIDAS010000237.1 GCA_027310505.1 bacterium | reverse complement strand
GGCGTCTGTTGCAGCATGTGGAGTCGGGTAATCTTATAACCGTAACACATCAGGATCATCGGTTTGAGGTCAAGGGGCAGCTTGCCGAGCTGGATCTTCAGTTGGCCAAGGGCGTGTTGGCTGAGCCAGTTGCACGTAATACCCTGCCAGCGATTGCTTGGGCCGCGCATGAGGTATTTAAACGAGATCCTGAAGCAATGGTTGGTGTGTTCCCTTCTGATCACGCCATTGGCGATAATGAGGCATTTCTGGCGGCATGGGATGCGGCTGAGTCTGCCGCAGCGCAGGGTTACTTGACTCTAATAGGGCTAAACCCGACCGAGCCTGCTACTGGTTACGGTTACATCCAGCCTGGCTTGGCGTTGGGAGGTTCGGGGAAGGTCCGTAAAGTCATCCGCTTTGTCGAAAAGCCGGATGTCGATCGCGCACGACAATTTGTCGCTGACGGTTTTCTATGGAATGGTGGCATGTTTGTTTTCCGGGCGTGTGATTTCATGGGGTTGCTCAAGCAACTACAGCCGGAAATTTATCAATCCATAGTCGAGATGGCTTCTCCTCTGGCAATTGAAAGCTACCAGGCCTTGCCAAGCCTGTCGATGGACTATGGCATTGCCGAGAAGGCGGAAAATGTCGCCGTTGTTCCAGCTGAGATGGGTTGGAGTGATCTGGGCAACTGGGATTCTATCTATCAGCACCAGCCCAAAGATGCTTCGGGTAATCTGCTGCAGGGCGATGTGCTCATGATGGATACACGAGATAGTTTGCTTTGGACGAATCATGGCTTGCTTGCAACGCTGGGGGTTGCTAATCTTGCCGTGATCCAGACAGCTGATGCGACGCTGATCTGTGACCGCAATCGCACTGAAGACATCAAGCAACTGGTTGCCCAGGTTCAGAAATCCCATCCCCACCTAACTGAAACGCATCTGACGGTGCATCGCCCTTGGGGCGCATACACTGTGCTGGAAGAGGGTCCCAACTTTAAGATCAAGCGAATTACCGTCAATCCTGGCGCCAATCTTTCAATGCAAATTCATCACCACCGTTCTGAGCATTGGGTGGTGGTGTCTGGTACGGCAAGAATTACCAACGGTGAGCGCGAAGTTATCCTGCAGGAAAATGAATCAACCTATATTCCGAAATTGCACCGGCACCGCTTGGAAAATCCTATAGACATACCCTTGCAGATCATCGAGGTACAGTGCGGGGACTATGTCGGCGAAGATGATATTGTTCGCTTAGAAGATACTTATGGAAGGTGTGAATGAATGGGTAAAGTGGCTTTAATTACTGGCATCACTGGGCAGGATGGTGCTTACCTTGCCGAGTTTCTGTTAAAAAAAGGGTACGTGGTGCACGGCATCAAGCGCCGCGCTTCGCTGTTCAACACGGACCGCATTGACCATCTGTACCAGGATCCGCATGTTTCCAACCGCAACTTCATCCTGCACTACGGTGACCTCACCGACTCCACCAACCTGATCCGCATCATCCAGCAGGTGCAGCCGGACGAGATCTACAACCTGGCTGCCATGAGTCACGTCGCGGTCAGTTTCGAAACCCCGGAATACACTGCCAATGCCGATGGCGTCGGCACGCTGCGCATCCTAGAAGCGATTCGCATCCTCGGTCTAGAAAAGAAGACCCGTTTCTACCAAGCCTCTACCTCTGAACTTTACGGCATGGTGCAGGAAATCCCCCAGAAGGAAACCACGCCGTTTTACCCGCGCAGCCCTTATGCGGTCGCCAAACTCTACGGCTACTGGATCACCGTCAACTACCGCGAAGCCTACGGCATCTACACCTGCAATGGCATCCTGTTCAACCACGAATCGCCCATCCGCGGCGAGACCTTCGTTACCCGCAAGATCACACGAGCCCTGGCGCGTATCAAGCTCGGCCTGCAGGATTGCCTCTATCTCGGCAACCTCGATGCCCTGCGCGACTGGGGCCACGCCCGGGACTACGTCGAAATGCAATGGCTGATGCTGCAGCAGGAGCAAGCCGAAGACTTTGTCATCGCCACCGGCTTGCAATACAGCGTGCGTGACTTCGTAAATGCTGCGGCCACGGAACTGGGCATCACCATCCGTTGGGAAGGTCAGGGCGTCGACGAGAAAGGCTATGACCCCAACGGCAAATGCATCGTCCAAGTCGACCCGCGCTACTTCCGCCCCACCGAAGTCGAAACCCTGCTGGGCGATCCCAGCAAGGCTAAGCAGAAGCTCGGCTGGACGCCGCGGACCAGCTTCCAAGAACTGGTGGCGGAAATGGTGCGCGAAGACCTCAAGGGCGCCGAGCGCGACGAACTGGTGAAGCGGCACGGTTACGCTGCCTACGACTACCACGAGTAATCATGGAAAAGAATGCAAAAATTTACGTGGCCGGTCATCGCGGCCTCGTTGGAAGCGCACTTTTGCGCAACCTGCAGGCGCAAGGATACACTAACCTGCTCGCTCGTGCCCATGATGAACTAGATCTGACGGACCAGCAGGCTGTTAACTGGTTCTTCGAAACAGAAAAACCAGAGTATGTTTTCCTGGCGGCGGCGAAAGTGGGGGGCATTCACGCTAACAACACTTACCCAGCCGAATTCATCCGCGACAACCTAGCGATCCAGACCAACATCATTCACGAAGCGTACCGGAACAACGTCAAGCGCCTGCTGTTTCTCGGCTCCAGCTGCATCTACCCCAAGCTGGCACCGCAACCGCTTAAGGAAGAGTATCTACTCACTGGCCCGCTGGAAGAAACCAACCGGCCCTATGCCCTGGCCAAGATTGCCGGGATCGAGATGTGCTGGGCATACAACCGCCAGTACGGCACGCAATACTTGGCGGTGATGCCGACCAATCTGTATGGACCAGGCGACAACTACCACCCCGAAAATTCCCACGTCATCCCCGCCATGATTCGCCGGTTCCACGAAGCCAAACAAAACAACCTTCCTAGTGTTACCATCTGGGGTACGGGCACCCCGCGCCGGGAATTCTGCTACAACGAAGACATGGCAGACGCCTGTGTCTATCTCATGAACTTGCCGGACGCACAATACCAACCCCTGCTGGCTGCAGACCGCAACAGCGGCCTTCCGCCCGTGATTAACATCGGCGTGGGAGAGGATGTCACCATCCGTGAGCTGGCGGAACTGATCAAGCAGACTGTGGGGTATCAGGGTGAGATTACCTGTGACACCACGAAGCCGGATGGCGCGCCAAGAAAGTTGATGGATGTTGGGCGCTTGAGAGGCATGGGGTGGAAGGCAGCAACAGATATGAAATCTGGGCTGAAAAAAGCCTATGAGGATTTTTGCAAATGAAAATTGCAATAGCCGGAACCGGCTATGTCGGACTTTCGTTGGCGGTACTGCTGGCACAGCGCAACGAAGTCGTGGCGCTGGATATCGTGCCGGAGAAGGTCGAACTGCTGAACCGCAAACGGTCGCCGATTGCCGATGCCGAAATCGAGGACTTCCTCGAGAACAAGGTGCTCAACTTCCGCGCGACGTTAGACAAGCGTGAGGCCTATGAAGGCGCCGAATTCGTCATCATCGCCACCCCTACCGACTACGACCCCGAGACCAACTACTTCAACACCAAGTCGGTCGAAGCCGTGATCCGCGACGTCATGGCCATCAACCCGCAGGCCGTAATGGTCATCAAGTCCACGGTCCCGGTCGGCTATACCG
>DAIDAS010000223.1 GCA_027310505.1 bacterium | reverse complement strand
GCCTCGGCCTGTGCTTTCAGCAACTCGAAGCGCTGATCGATCAGTTCGATGCGATCAAAAATGGTCGACAACTTGGTCGGCTTGTCCACCACGTATTCCGGTGTCGTCACTTTGCCGCAGTCGTGCAACCATGCGGCGATGCGCAGCTCGTACATTTCCTTGTCGTTCAGGTGGAATGCCTTGAATGCGCCATCCCGCTGCCGGTTGGCGGACTCGGCGAGCATCATGGCGAGTTCCGGTACCCGGCGACAATGCCCGCCGGTATAGGGAGACTTCTCGTCGATGGCGTCGGCAATCAGCTCGATAAAGGACTCGAACAGGTTCTTCAGGCCCTCGATCAGGTTGTGGTTGGTCAGGGCCACGGCGGCTTGCGAAGCCAGCGATTCGACCAGGCGCTCATTCTCCGGCGAAAACGAAACAATGGCGCCGGTTTCAGGGTCCATCGCATTGATCAACTGCAGCACCCCGATCATCTCGTTCTCATGATTCTTCATCGGAATGGTGAGAAACGACTTGGAGCGATACCCGGTGTTCTGGTCGAATTTTCGCGTGCCTGAAAAATCGAAGCCTTCCGCCTCGTAGGCATCCTCGATATTGACCGTTTTGTCGTTTAGAACGGCGTAGGCCGCCACCATGTTGTTATTCGGCGCGCCATCGTGGCCATACAAAGGCAAAGGAGGAAAAGGGATTTCCTTGTCGGTCGTGCCTCCCAGTGCAATCCCCAGCGTGTCGGTTCGCATGATCTCGAACTGAAGGCGCTGGTCATCGGTCACCGTGTATAGCGTACCGCCATCGGCATTGGTAATTTCCTTTGCCCCGAGCAGTATCATTTCCATCAGCCGATCGTTATTGCGCTCGGCCGACAGAGCCACACCGATGACATTCAGTCGCTCCAGACGCTTCAGCAGTTCATGGGAGTTCGGCATAGGGATATTCAGGCGTCGACGAAGAAAAACTCCATCTTGACCCCGGCAATTTCGATGACGTCATGGTCGACAAGCTGATGCGCCTGTGCCCCGATGGAATTGCCATTGACCACCGGATGGCGCCCCCCCTCGACATGCGTCACGAAATAGCCGTTCGGCCGTCGCGCAATCACTGCCACCTGCACGCCGGGCTTGCCCAGAGTCGTCAGCGCCTTGCTCAAAACCAGCTCCTTGCCCGCGCTGGAGCCGTTGAGTACCTGAATATGCGCCAGCAGGGCCTCATGCGACGGGGCAGCCACTTCCGGGCGAGGTGGTTCCTGCGCATTCACCGCCGCGGGGGGAGTGTCCACGAGTTTCTCCTGCCCAGCCGGGCCGCTTGCCCGCTTGCCATGCAAAACGGCCTCATCAATGTATTTGAGTTGATACTTGCCAAGCTCGATCACGTCGCCATGTTGCAACCGATGCTTCTTGATCGCCTTGCCGTTGACGATGGTGCCATTGGTGCTATTCAGGTCTTGCAGAATCGCATCATGGCCTGCAATGACAATTGCCGCATGCTCGCCGCTGATGGCAAGGTTGTCGATGTGAATGTCATTGCTCAGGCGACGCCCAATGGTCGTGCGCTCTTTTTCGAGGGGAAATTCGCCCAGAAACGCACCGTCGAGTGAATAAATCAGCTTCGCCATGCTCAACTATCCTGTCCTGCGGTTATTTCAACCAATTGACGATTCTATGCCGCAAACCTCTCGCGGCCGGATAAGGCCGAACAGGGCGAGCCAGAATCACTGAAATGTTATCATTGCCGCCGTGATCGTTGGCCATCCGCACCAATTGCTGCGCGGCGAGTTCCAGATTAGCATTTAACGCACTCAGGGTTAAATGAATATCTTTATCCTCGACCATCTCGCTCAGGCCATCGGAGCATATCAGATAAATATCGCCGGGTTGCACTGCATACTCATGCAATTCCAGCTCGACCTCAGGATCCACGCCTAACGCCCGCGTCACCAGGTTCCTGTTTTCCGAGAACCGCGCCTCTTCAGGGGTGATCAAGCCGAAATTGATCTGTTCCTGCAGCAGCGAATGATCTTCGGTAAGCTGGCTGAATGTGTCGTCTCGCAGACGGTACATGCGCGAATCGCCAACATGGCCAACCAGCACACGATTGTTGGTGAACAAGGCCACCACTAGGGTGGTGCCCATCCCCTCACACTGCGGCTGGATCATGGACACGTGATAAATGTCGGCGTTGGCCTTGGCCACCGCATCGCGGAGCAGGTGGCTTTCCATCTGCATGCCGCTGGCGACGTCGATACACCCGGGCTGGCAACCTGCCAGACTCTCCTTGAGTTCGGCCACGATGCTCAGCACGGCAATTTCGCTGGCAACCTCTCCAGCCTTGTAGCCTCCCATGCCATCGGCCAGCACCAGCAGGCCAGACTCGACATCGCCCGCGACCGCATCCTCGTTGTGGTCGCGCACTTGCCCGACATCTGTCAGGCGCACGATTTCCAGATTACCGGTCAGATCCATATTCAGTTCATCGTGCCGGTCATCGATACAGGAAAAAACGGCTTAGCCGCGAGACTTGCTATTTTGTTTGAATTCGTCCGGCCGCGCTTCTGCGGCCAGCTTGTCCAGCACGCCATTGACGAATTTGTGGCCATCCGTGCCACCGTACCGTTTCGCCAACTCGACACCTTCGTTGATCGCCACGCGATAGGGAATACTGATGTCGTACATCAGCTCATAGCCGGAGATACAGAGCACGGCATGCTCGATAGGGCTGAGCTCTTCCAGCTTACGATCCAGCAGCGGGGCAAGGCGTGCGTCGATCGAAGCACGCTCCGCCACGACACCCTCCAGCAGCGACCGAAAATAGGCTTGGTCAGCGCGCGGGTAATCCGCGTCCTCGGTAAGATCGCGGATGGTTTCCTTCAGGTCGCTTGCGCTCAGAAGCTGTCGGTACAGCCCCTTCATGACCAGTTCACGTGATTTGCGCCGGTTCTGGCCCGGCTTGGGGGAGGTTTTTTCAGTCATATCGATTTCAACAGGTTGACCATTTCGATTGCCACGTCGGCAGCTTCGGCGCCTTTGACCGACATGCGCACCAGCGCCTGGTCGTCGTTATCCGTGGTCAGGATGGCGTTGGCGATGGGTACGCCGGTTTGCAGTTGCACTTCAGAAATGCCACGTGCGGATTCGTTGGCCACGATTTCGAAGTGGTAGGTGTCGCCGCGGATAACGGCGCCCAGCGCGATCAGGGCATCGAACTTGCCGCTCAGGGCCATCTTGCGCAACACCAGCGGAGATTCCAGAGCGCCCGGCACTGTCGCCAGCGTAATGGCCTCGTCCGCCACCCCATGTTTGCGTAGCGCAGCCAGACAGGCTCCGAGCAGGCCGTCACCGATGTCGCTGTTGAAGCGCGACAACACGATGCCAATGCGCATGCCGTTACCGGCCAGATTCTGTTCGATTTCCTTCATTGCTTTCCCTAGTGGATATTCAGAGGTTGCGAATGCGCGAGATGGCGTTGCCAATTTTGCGCATAAGTCTGGGCAAGCGTTTCATTGCCGCTGATAAAGACTACATTTTCCGCGTTTTTGTGCTGGGCTGCACGGGTAAAATTAAACGAACCGGTAATCACCATCGCCGAAGGCGTTCCGGCATCGATCACGATCACCTTGTTGTGCGCGCTTTGGTGATCACCATCCAGCCACACCGGGATTCCACCCCGTGCCAGCCCCGACACCTGCCCGCGATCCATCTTTTCGGTCTGCTCGCGATCCGCGATCAGTTTGACCTCCACCCCGCGGCGATGTGCATCGAGCAATGCTCGGGCAATCTGGTCGTGCGTAAACGAGAATGCCTGCACCAGCACCTGACGACGCGCATGGGCAATTGCGTCGACCATCTGCCCGGCGACATCATCTTCGGGCGTGAAGGCTACCCGCACATTGGCGGTCGTTGCCGCCCTGGCCTGTCCCGGCAACTCAAACGCCAGCACATGGGTGGCAAACAGCATGCCCGCAACGACCCCTGCCCATGCCAGGGGTGCGCACATGATCAAGTTGCGCAGCGCGCCACCCAGCCACAAGGCGGGGGACGCATCCTGCACAAACGAGGAGACTGCAGGGGTTTCGCGCTGAGCCCGCGACCGGCGGCGGAAGAATGATTCTGGCGGATTCATGAGAGGCGCAATTTTAGCATGGCGGAGGCGATCGACGACATGCAGGCCTGGCAATGGAGCCCCACAAACCTTAAACCGCGACGGGCAGGTTCATGGAGCCCCAGCCAGCGCCGCCCCGGACGCCGGGGCTACTGGAACAGCGCCAGCGCTTTCTTGAAAGTCTGGAACACGCCCCACCCCAGCGGAATCAGCACATACGCCCAAAACAACACCAGCAGAACCATGTGGTTCTCCGTGCCCTGCTTCTCGTCCATGATCGCCTCCTCAGCCCTGTAGCGGGTCATCCACATCGTCATGCTTCATGTAATGCCGTTCATGCACTTCACGCATCAGCAGGTTGCACACAAACCCGGCGGCCAGCAGGCTCGCCATGATGTACAGCGTGGTGGTATAGGCATCCGCCTTGGCGACACCATGGTTAATCTGGTACTCGCGGATGTAGTTGACCAGCACCGGCCCCAGCACACCGGCCGTCGACCATGCCGTCAGCAGTCGGCCATGGATGCCGCCCACGAACCGGGTCCCGAAAATGTCGGCGAGGTAGGCGGGAATGGTGGCAAACCCACCGCCGTACATGCTGAGGATGACTGCGGCAGCGACGATGAACATCACGATGTTGCCATCACCGCTGAAGGTGGGCAGCATGGAGTACAGAAAGGTACCGAGGGCAAAAAACAGGAAATAGGTATTCTGCCTGCCAAGGTAATCCGAAGCGGAAGACCAGACAAAACGCCCGCCCATATTGAACAGGCTCAACAGGCCGACAAAGCCCGCTGCAGCTTCCGGGGTAATGCTGCCCTTGAACATTTCCCGGATCATCACCGAGGCCTGGCCAAGGATACCGATGCCCGCCGTAACGTTGAGGCATAGAATCAGCCACAGCAGGTAAAACTGCGGCGTCTTGAGCGCCTGGTCGATATGCACATGGCGCCTGGTGACCATTTTTCCGGCGTCAACCGGGGGCGTCCAGCCTCGAGGCTTCCAGTCGGGCGGGGGAATGCGGATGGCCAGCGAACCGATCACCATGGAGACAAAATACAACACGCCCATCACGACGAAGGCTTCCATCACCCCAACCGATATCTCGCTGTGAAAATGCTTCATCAGTGCCACCCCCAGCGGCGCGCCGATCATGGCGCCGCCACCGAAACCCATGATGGCCATGCCGGTCGCCATGCCGCGATGATCCGGAAACCATTTGATGAGGGTCGAAACCGGGGAGACATAGCCCAAGCCGAGCCCGCAACCTCCCAGCACCCCGTAGCCGAGGTAGATCAGCCAGATCTGGTGGGTCTTGATACCGATGGCGGAGAGCAGGAATCCACCGCCGAACAGGCAAGCGGCAGTGAACATGGTTCGGCGGGGGCCGACCTTTTCCAGCCATTTACCGCCGAAGGCCGCCGACAGACCAAGAAAAACGATCGCAAGGCTGTAGATCCAGCCGATGGTGGTGAGCTTCCAGTCATCGGGCGCTGACTGGCTGACGCCGATCACGCGGGTCAACGGCTCGTTGAATACACTAAAGGCATAAGCCTGGCCAATACACAGATGCACGGCCAGTGCCGCTGGCGGAATCAGCCATCGGTTGTATCCGTGACCTGCGGTAATACGCTCCCTGGAAAAAAAACCGGACATACCCACTCCTCCCTTGCCATGACAACAATTGACGAGATGGGCGGTACGTAGCCGCCGTTTTTTATAGTTCCTTCATGATGTTACAGAACGTCGCGAATGGCAACAGGTCCACCATTCGGACAAAACCGACTAGCGTGCCAGCATTTCAGCGGCGTGCCTGCGGGTCGTCTCGGTGATCTCCACCCCACCCAGCATGCGCGCAACCTCTTCGACACGCTCGCCCTGCCCGAGCGCTTCGATCTTGCTCAGGGTTTTTCCCTCCACGCTGGATTTGCTGACCCGCAAATGGCGCGCGCCTTGCGCAGCCACCTGCGGCAGGTGAGTGATCACCAGCACCTGGCGTGCCGCTCCAAGCGCCTTGAGCAGCTGACCGACCACTTCGGCCACACCGCCGCCGATGCCGACATCGACCTCGTCGAAGATCATGGTCGGGGTCTCGCCCTGCTGGGCGGTAATCACCCTGATAGCGAGACTGATGCGCGATAATTCGCCGCCGGATGCAACTTTGCTCAACGGCCTTGGTTCGACCCCGGCATGCCCAGCCACCAGGAACTCGACCTGCTCCAGCCCAAACGCGGCGCCCTCATCCAAGGGCTCCAGCGCGACAGCAAAGCGGCCGCCCGACAGCGAGAGCCGCTGCATTTCCGCGGTAACTTGCGTTCCAAGCGTGGACGCAGCCGAGGCTCGCAGACGACTGAGCTCCTGTGCCACCGACTGATATTGCACGTGTGCGGCGGCCTCCGCTTTTGCCAGCGCCCCATCGTCACCCACACCTTCCAGCTCGGCCATGCGGCTGCGCCATTTCTCCAGCACTTCGGACAACTCTTCGGGACGCATGCGATATTTGCGCGCAGCGCCATGTATGGCCTGGATACGGCTTTCGACTTCGATGAGGCGCTCCGGATCCAACTCCCCGCGACCCAGGTATTTCTTCAGGAAACGATCAGCTTCTTCGATCTGGATGACGGCCGAATCGATGCTATCCAGCGCCTCCTGCATCGCCGGATCGTATTCGCGCAACTCCTGCAGCTTGTGCTGAGCGGCATGCAGCTGACGTAGCGCAGCCACTTCGTTCTCCGCCAGCAGATCGCGGCATTCTTCCCCACCGCTCAACAGGCTGGCGGCATGGGCAAGACGGCTGTGTTCCTGCTGTAAACCCTCCCACTCCTCGGCAGAGGGGTTGAGCTGTGCCAGTTCGCGCACCTGGTCACGCAGCTCGGCCAACTCTTCGGCATAGGCAGTCGCATGACGTTCCATTTCTACACGACGATCATGCAGTTCGCGCCACTGCTTATGCGCGGCAGCAACTTGCACCGCCAGTTCGGCGGCACCACCGAAATCGTCCAGCAAGGCGCGCTGTGTCGCGCTCTTGAGCAGCGAATGGTGCGCATGCTGGCTGTAGATATCGACCAGGAAATCGCCCGCTTCACGCAATTGCTGCATGGTGGCCGTACAGCCATTGATAAAAGCCCGGGAGCGGCCATCCGAATAGAGGATACGGCGCATCAGGCAGCCGCCATCGTCGCCCGCCAGCTCGTTTTCCTGCAACCAGGTCTGCAGCTGCGGCAGATCGGTGATGGAGAACTCGACACTGATTTCTGCCTTCTCGCACCCTTGCCTGACCATGCCCGATTCGCCCCGGGCGCCAAGCGCCAGCGACAGCGCGTCGATCAGAATGGATTTACCGGCGCCGGTTTCGCCCGTGAGCACGGTGAACCCGCGCTCGAACTCGAGGTCGAGCCGATCGACAATGACAAAATCACGCAATGAAAGTGAACAGAGCACGCCTCAACCCCAATGCAGTTTTTCGCGCAACATCGCGTAGTGGCTGTGCCCGGAAGGGTGCAGCAGGGTGACGGTCTTTTGAAGACGCTGCACGACCACCTTGTCGCCACAGCGCAGTTCTGCGTGCAACTGTCCATCGAAGTGCACGAACGCGCCGTCCGTTCCGCACAGGGTGATTTCGACCCGGCTCAGGCTATTGATGGCAAATGGCCGGTTGGACAACGTATGCGGACACACCGGCACCAACACGATCGCATCGAGCGTAGGGTGCAGCAACGGCCCGCCCGCCGACAGCGCGTAGGCAGTCGTCCCGGTCGGGGTGGCGAGAATCAGGCCATCGGAACGCTGCTGGTGCACGAACTCGCCATCGATGGTCAGTTCCAGATCGATCAGCCGAGCCACGCCCCCCTTGCTGATGACGACGTCATTCAGCGCTTTTCCTTCGCTCTCGAGCTGGCCGTTGCGGATAATGCTGGCGCCGAGGAGCAGGCGCTGCTCCTGCGTGTATTCCCCATCCAGTATCTTGGCGATAGCCTCCAGCATGGACTCTGTCGTCAGGTCGGTCAGAAACCCCAGGCGCCCCTTGTTGACGCCCACCAGCGGCACGCAATGGTTCACCAGCTCGCGCGCCACCATCAGCATGGTGCCATCGCCGCCAAGTACCACGGCCAGATCCGCATGCCTGCCAATTGCATGCAACGCCACCACGGGGTAACCCTGGATATCGAGTTGTCGGGCGGTAATTTCCTCGACCACGACAGCAATCTGGCGTTCGCCAAGAAACCGGGCCAGCGCGAGCACATGCTCCCGAATCGCGGGATTGGTGATTTTGCCGATCAGGGCTACCGATTGAAATGCGTTTTGCATGCACGCATTTAACCATAGCGTTCCATCTGGCGGAAGACTGTTCATGCCAGTAGAATCGTAGGTTATGTCTAATATGTCGATCGACAAACGCGCGCAGATTCTGCTGAAAACCCTGGTCGAACATTACATCAGCGATGGCCAGCCGGTCGGCTCGCGCACACTCTCCAAATGTTCCGGGCTGGATCTCTCCCCGGCAAGCATCCGCAACGTGATGTCCGACCTGGAAGAGATGGGCTTCATCGTCAGCCCACATACTTCCGCCGGCCGCATTCCCACGCCACGCGGCTACCGCATGTTCGTGGATACCCTGCTCACCGTTCAGCCGCTGCAGCAGCAGGAAATCCACCAACTGGAACACACGCTTTCATCGCCCGACCCGCAAGAGTTGATTGCCAGCGCGGCAGGCATGCTCTCCAGCCTGACCCAATTTGCCGGACTGGTGATGATCCCCAAGCGCAAGCGCGTCGCCTTCCGCCAGCTTGAATTTCTGCCGCTATCGGAAAAGCGCATCCTGCTCATCATCGTGACCACCGACGGCAATGTGCAAAACCGCATCATCGTGACCGACAAGGCGCACAGCCCTTCGGAACTCACCCAGGCGGCCAATTACTTCAACCGGCATTACGCCGGCAGCACCCTGGAAGACGTGCGGAAGCACCTGCACGAAGAGCTGAAACAGATGCAGACCGACATGACGCGCCTGATGACCGCAGCCCTGGAAGCCAGTGGCAAAGCGTTGGCGGAAGACCAGGACAACGTGGTGATTTCGGGCGAACGCAACCTGTTGCAGGTGGAAGATCTTTCCACCAATGTCACCTCGCTGCGCAAGCTGTTCGAGGTGTTTGAGCGCCGCACCACCCTGCTGCAACTGCTCGATACCAGCCAGCGCGCACAGGGCGTCAACATCTTCATCGGCGGCGAATCCGGCCACTTGCCGCTAGACGAATGCAGCCTGGTCACAGCCCCCTACGAAGTACATGGCCAGGTAGTCGGCACGCTGGGCGTGATCGGGCCGACACGCATGGCTTACGAACGCGTGATTCCCATCGTGGACATCACCGCCAAACTTCTTTCCAACGCACTTTCCATCGGTTAGCAATGACTTACTTTCACCCTGAGCCCCCCTACACACACGGCACCCCTGCCCGCGTCGGGATATTGCTGATCAACCTGGGAACACCGGATGCCGCCACGCCATCGGCGCTGAAGCGTTACCTCAAGCAATTTCTCAGCGACCGGCGCGTGGTCGAAATCCCTCGCGTCATCTGGTGGCTGATCCTGAACGGCATCATCCTCAACACCCGCCCACGCAAATCCGCGGAAAAATACGCGCAAATCTGGACAAAAGAAGGCTCGCCGCTGCTGGTGCACACGCAGCGCCAGGCCAAGATGCTGAAAGGCTTCCTAGGGGTGCGCGGGGTCAATGTCGAGGTGGAGTTCGGCATGCGCTACGGCACCCCTTCCGTGGCCTCTGCCCTTGAAGCGCTCAAGGCCAGAAATTGCGACCGTATCCTGGTGATCCCGATGTATCCACAATACGCCGCCAGCAGCAGTGCGTCGGCCATGGATGCCGTGTGGGAAGTGCTGCAGCACACCCGCAACATGCCGGAAGTCCGCACCGTGCGCCATTATCACGACCATCCTGGCTATATTGCCGCACTCGCAGCCAGCGTTCGAGAGCATTGGATGATGCACGGCGGCAAACCGGACAAGTTGCTGATCAGCTTCCACGGCGTGCCGCGCTATACGCTGGACAAGGGCGACCCTTACCACTGCGAATGCCACAAGACCGGACGTTTGCTGGCAGAAGCCCTGGAACTGTCCAAGGAGCAATACCAGATCTGCTTCCAGTCCCGCTTCGGCCGTGCCGAATGGCTGCAACCCTATTTTGCGCCCACGCTGGAAGCCTTGGGCAAGCAGAAAACCAAGCGCGTGGATGTGATTTGCCCGGGTTTTTCAAGCGACTGCCTGGAGACACTGGAAGAAATCGCCCTGGAAGGCAAGGCCACCTTTCTCAAGGCCGGAGGCGGCGAATTTCACTATATCCCCGCCCTCAATGAGCGCGACCCGTGGATACACGCGCTGAGCGACCTTGCCGTCCAGCATTTGCAGGGATGGACAACGTCTCAGGACGCCAACGCACTGGAACAATCACGCCTGAGAGCCCAGGCGATGGGTGCCAAAAACTAGGGAGTTGTGTTGAGGGCGTAGATCGCCGGCAGGTTACGCCACCAGCCATGCACATCCATGCCGCAGCCGAAAACGTAGCGATTGGGTACGCGCAAACCTACAAAGTCGGCGCGGATAGGCTTGGCGTGCCCGGTATCCTTCTCGGTCAGCACCGCGATCACCACCCGCTCGGCACCGGCATGAAGACATTTCTCGCGGACGGCCGCAAGGGTATGCCCCTCGTCCAGGATATCATCCAGCAACAGCACCGTACGGCCGCGCACATTCTCGCCCGGAGTCACCTTCCAGACCAGATGCTGGCCGCTGGTACCGCTGTGGTAACGACTGGCCTGCACATAGTCGAATTCCAGCGGAAAGGCCAGATGTGGCAACAACTGCCCGGCAAATACCACGGCGCCGCCCATCACACATAGCACCAGCGGCTCGCTGGCACCCATGGCCTGGGTGATTTCATCCGCCAGCCGCCCTACCGCAGCGGCGACCTGCGTCTCGGTATAAATCACTTCCGCCTGCGCCAGCAGGGCTTGAGGCGAGACCGCCGGCGTCACTTCGCCGCTTCCTGGGGAAATGCCTGGAGATAATCGGCAAAGGCCTGCCCGATCTCCGGGTGGCGTAACGCGAATTCGACATTGGCCTTCATGTACCCGAGCTTGCTGCCGCAGTCGTAGCGCTTGCCGGCAAAGCGGTAAGCCAGCACACGCTCGTGCTGCATCAGCGAGGCGATGCCATCGGTCAGCTGAATCTCACCACCCTTGCCGGGCGTTACGGTTTCCAGGCAATCGAATATGCGCGGGGTGAGAATATACCGCCCCACCACAGCCAACGTCGAAGGTGCGTCCTCCGGCTGCGGTTTTTCCACGATGCCACGCACTTGCAGCACTCGCGGCTCCATCTCGGCTGCATCCACGATGCCATAGCTGGAAGTCTCGGAACGCTCCACGTCTTCCACCCCCACCACCGAGCTGCCTTCTTTGCGATACAGTTCCACCATCTGCTGCAATGAAGAGGGTTCCCCATCCATCAGGTCATCCGCCAGAATTACGGCGAACGGATCTGCACCCACCACCGGCTTGGCACACAACACCGCATGCCCCAGCCCGAGCGCCTCGGCCTGACGGATATACACACAGCTCACGTGACGCGGCAGGATGCCCCTCAGCACCTCCAGCAACTGATGCCGCCCGCGCGCTTCCAGTTCAGCTTCGAGTTCGTAGGCCTTGTCGAAATGGTCCTCGATGGCGCGCTTGCTTCGCCCGGTCACGAAAATCATTTCGGTGATCCCTGCCGAAACCGCCTCTTCTACCGCATACTGAATCAACGGCTTGTCGACGACCGGCAGCATTTCCTTGGGGCTGGCCTTGGTGGCGGGTAAAAAACGTGTGCCCATGCCGGCCACCGGGAAGACTGCCTTGGTAATTTTATTCAATCTTGATTCCTCAATGTATCGTGGACGAAACCGCCGTCAGCACCGGCTGTGCATTTGAAGCATTAATGTCGCCCACGTATTCTTTTACCCAGCCCTGCAACTGCAGCTTGATGAGGGCTTCGTCCGCGTTGCCGACAGCGGCCACCCATTCCAGCAGCGCCTCCACCCACTCGGCGTCAGCGCTGCGCGCCTGGGCGATACGCAGCTTTGGATGCGGCGTCGGCAGGGAGTGCTCATCATCCGCCAGCAGTTCTTCGTACAGCTTTTCGCCCGGACGCAGGCCGGTATACACCAGCTTGATTTCATCCTCGCCAAAGCCGGAAAGCCGGATCATTTCCTGAGCCAGCCGGGCAATCTTGATCGGCTCACCCATGTCCAGCACGAATATCTCGCCGCCCTGCCCCATCAGCCCGGCCTGCAACACCAACTGCGCAGCCTCGGGAATCGACATGAAATAGCGCGTAACCTCAGGGTGCGTCACGGTCACCGGACCACCCTTAGCGATCTGCTCACGGA
>DAIDAS010000213.1 GCA_027310505.1 bacterium | reverse complement strand
CTGCCTGTGATTTCAGCTGCCTGAGCGCCTGGTCGAACATGGACTCGGCCACATGTGCAGTTGCTGGCGGCTGAGCCTGGTCCATACGTCCGATATCAAACTCCGACACCAATTGCGCCTCACCCACAACCTTGCCGGGGTATTTGGCTGTCAATCGAATGATGATGTTGCGCAACTCCCGTACATTGCCGGGGAAATGGTAAGCCATCCAACAGCGGCTCGCCTGCTCATCCAGCACAAAAGCCCGCTGACCAGTCTCACGTGCGTAAAAATCACGGAAATGCTCCAGCAGCAGCAGCCGGTCTTCTTCCAGTTCGCGCAATGGAGGCACGCGAACGGAAAATACGCTCAGACGATGATACAGGTCGATGCGAAATCGCCCTCGCCGTACTTCTTCACGCAAGTCCCGATTGGTCGCGGCAACAATGCGCGCCTTGCTATGCCGCGCCTGCGTTTCGCCGACTCGCTGATACTCGCCATTTTCCAGTACACGCAGCAGTTTGGCCTGTTGCTCCAGCGGCAACTCGCCAATTTCGTCAAGGAACAAGGTTCCGTCTTCGGCGTCCTGGAAATACCCGCTATGTGGCGCAGTCGCCCCGGTAAAGGCGCCCTTACCATGCCCGAACAACACCGACTCAGCCAATGATGGAGAAATGGCCGCACAATTCAACGACAAATACGGTCGCGCATGGCGCAGACTGAGCCGATGCAGGCAAGCCGCCACCAACTCCTTGCCGCTACCGGATTCGCCTTCGATCAGTACGGGGAATGGCGCATCCGCAAACTGTGAGATTTGGGTTCGCAAGCTCACCATGGGCAAGCTGTCGCCGATCAGGCCGCATGTGTCACTCTGCCGTTCTTCGACAAGCTCGGCATCCTGCAAACGCAACGCATCATGCAGCAACACCCTGAGCCGTTCAACGTCACAGGGCTTGGGAATGAATTCGACCGCACCGAGCGCCAGTGCATGTTTGGCGTTGGCTTCATCATTCTGGCCGGAAAGCACCAGAATTTTCATCGCAGGAGAATGCGCAAGCAACTCGCCGATCAGCTTGAAACCCTCGTCCGGCCGATGCGGCACGGGTGGCAAGCCCAAATCCACCAAGGCCAGCGAAGGAGGTGACTCAAGTTGACGCAGCAGGCTTCTCGCCTGCGCCCTGGAATCGGCAACGTACACTTCGAATTCGTTCCCGAGAACGAAATGCAAGGTATCCGCGATCAGTGGATCGTCATCAATGATGATCAGGGTAGGATGCCTGGAAGACATCTACCGCAACCGGAGGAAAAAACTTAAACGCAGCATGGGCAAACTATAGCTGCAAAGCCAGGGACTATCAATCCGGCACAGGAAGACCCAGTAATATCCGGGCAAAAGAGATGGGGTGGCTGATGGGGCTCGAACCCACGACAACTGGAATCACAATCCAGGGCTCTACCAGCTGAGCTACAGCCACCATAGAACCAAAACAAACAAACTTTACTTACTGACTACTGGCCTGCCCGACAGGAATCGAACCTGTAACCCCCAGCTTAGAAGGCTGGTGCTCTATCCGGTTGAGCTACGGGCAGATTGTCGGACAAATCCTGGTCGGGGTGGAGAGATTCGAACTCCCGACATCCTGGTCCCAAACCAGGCGCGCTACCAGGCTACGCTACACCCCGAGGGGTTGCAACTATACGCAATCCTGCGCTTATGGTCAATTTTATTCTGCTAAAATAGCAACATTCCTAACAATAGAATTCAATATGGC
>DAIDAS010000210.1 GCA_027310505.1 bacterium | reverse complement strand
CTCATGACACCTCCATTTGACGCCTTAGTTTAAGGCTGAAAGGTGTCTACTGCATTAGGGGCGATTCATACCTTTAAAACTCAGATTAGACTTCAGGTAACTTTCTTGGCCGATCACGAAATACTTCAAGTAGACATACGTAATGAGCACTGCTTTTGTTAGAGAAACTTGCCGCCGCTTTAACTGTGCGGCGCACATGAAAGCATCCAGTTGATCCGGGAATATCATGAGCTCCTAAAAGTGATTTGCCTTCATGAACAAAACGGCTTGGAGCTCTCGATTCTGAAATGACGATAAGGAAAGCTCGAGCATGAGTTTGCGTTCCACAAAGAAAGGAGTGTAAGCGCCGTAGATCCTCATCAATTGAAGATTTAACGGCCGAACCGCGCTTCACCTCCATTACAAAATGGACCCGCTGAAAATCAGTACTTTTATCCGGTCCATCTTTAGATGATTTTGCAAAAATGACCAAGTCAGCTCGTGCTTGGCTCGAAATGCCATCCAAATTAACCCCAGGTTGCACCAAAGTTTTGTACTGACGCTCTGGTTGAAGTTGAAGTGCTGAAGGCAGGTTTGCCTGGATCAGGTTACAGGCTTCTGCAACCATTGCCCCCTCTGGTAATGGATATGAATTGAACATCGAGTGTCGATGACCAATCCAAAACGCAAGCCCTTGCAAAGCTTTTTCCAAAAATCTGGGGCGCTCTGGCATTTCATATCCCATAATTTATTCCCCCAATAAATCTAACCACCTCTGCTAAATGATCATACAGGACTACCATATTCAATGGCATTGAGCACTTTCCGGACCGCCTCAATCCCTTCCTGATCATTCAGCAGCTCAGCGGGAGGCCTTCCAAAAACAAGACTCTGGTTCTCAATCCATTTTGTTGCTGACTCCAATGTGCCAAAGACGCGAATGGCCTGGGAGACTATTGGTTGTCGATCATCAATTTCGACATTTAATGCTTGGTCGAACTTCGGGTTTTCGGGCGGGCTATTCTTTCTTGTGTATCCACGAGGATTACAGATAACTCTTGTCCCTCTTTTTATGTAATCAAAACTGTCATGAGTATGGCCATGTATCCAAAGTCCCGCATGTCCGAAAAAATGGTCTAGCCGACTGGCGAAACAAGCCGATACAGGATCTTCTTGGAAGCGAGGTGCAACACTGGAAAAACTGGGGCAGTGATGCGTCACCACAACACTAGCCCCATTGTATGGCTCTTCAAGAAGCTTAGTCTCTAACCATTTCAAAGACTCTTTGTGTAATTCGAGTGAGTCGTATGTAGTAAATCTCCCATCTCCGTTTCTGATCACTCGAAAATCATTCAACGACCTGGCCCCATCAAAGAGGCATTGTTGTATCTGATCTTCTCCAAAAAGCTCAAAATCAGTCCAGAGCGTACATCCCAGAAATCTGACCCCATCGATCACAACCCCTTCATTGTCCAGATAGTGCAGTCTTGGGTTCCCAACACAGAAGGTTTTCATAGCCTCTCTGGTTGCGCCAATGTCATGACGATAGAACTCATGATTACCAGCTACGTAAATGACATGTCCTGGGAAACTGGCCAGTAAATCGCACGCCCATTGCAAGCCTTGTAAACCTAAATGAATGTCGCCTGCCAGAACGATCACATCAGCCATCCGGGCTGATGGATCCAAGTCGTATGGCGCGAATTCCAGATGGAGATCACTCAGTATGTGAATTTTCATATAATTACTTTGGGCATGCATACTCGGTTGGGGTGATTTGCTTGTTTTGATGATTACTGAGTTTAATTTTTGACACCATCATTACTAATGAACCAATCTCGTTTTATCCAAAATTATTTTCCAGTTTGATAATTATTCAAACATCGAATAATTTTAGATAAGACTCAGGTCACCTCCATTTAATTGCTCAAACGCAGCCAAAACGCTTTCAAGCAATCTGTTCCTAAGATATAGCAGCTGCCTTGCATCATCGATTCCTGGGCCTGAGACGGCATAAACCTGATAATCCGCTAGAATCGAGCGAGCCTTTTTGGGTGACATCCCAAGCCGTTGAGCAATCTCCGTGCAGAACACATATTCCTTTTTGAAGCGTTCTACCTCTGTTCTGCGTACGCGTACACCGCCCCTAGGCTGCGTGTGGATGGCTTCTGCGTGAATGAATTCCTTGCTCGCGATGTCGTAAGCCACCTGTTCTTTGATCCCCAGAAATTTTGCCATCTGAGTAATCGTTAGCCATGATCCAAAGCCTTGAATGGCTCTAGCTTGCCACTCCTTGAGCACTTTTTCCCGGAAAATCCATCCGGAAACTCCGACGGCCCCATCCAGGCAAGCCACCAGATCTAATTCACCGTCTCGAGCAGCCGCAATGACACTGCCAATATCACGAGCACTCCATGCCCAATAGCGCAAGATATGAGCCAACGATATACAGTCTTCGTCGGGAATACTGGTTTTCTCACAAGAGGAGGCAATGTCTATCAAACGCTCAACTTCTGATCTGGGCACACTCCAAGGAGATGTCGTTGAACGACCGACCTTTCTGGCATTCGGAAACAGCAGTATCAGGATCTGCCGCATCCGTTTTTTAGAAAAACCAAGGGCTGCGCCTGCACTTTTCATGTCCATGTAGCCATCGACACGTTCTCTCACGATATCCATCTGATCCCGGCGCACCATCACAAATTCACGGCCCGCCTGGCTGCGATGGATTTCTCCCTCAATGATGCCTTCACGCATCAAATGCAGTAGTCGTTGATGAGAAATGCCTATTGCGTCCCTGGCAAGTGAAGCCGGAATCCAAGTCGCATTTTGCAAGAGAACGGAGGCAAGCCTTCGATTTCGCTTGGCGAGTCCACCTCGCCATGAATAGCTAAGCCAGGACTCGAACTCTTTTCGTACAGGATTAAATGCTGCGCCGATAAGGCCACGATAAATATAGTGGTAAGCCGCTATGAACAACAACCCCTTTGTCCGGAGCAGGCAGCCTAGGAAGATTCGAATAAAGCACTTCTCTTCCGACATGCGAAGCACCGCCCATAGGATGAGTGGAGTAGGTGCTGTCAATGATTCGCGCCTTTAAAGAGCGCCCTTGATACAAAGAGCGGACTTCAGGTGCGTCGTCATAGGAAAGCATCCATTTCGCGTCCAATGCGACCAAGTAGTCGCGCAGCCGTGAATGCCCCTCGTTATCAAAATAGTATCCGTAGAGTTGTTCTGCCTTGTGATAGTAGGGCGGATCCAGGTAGAAGAAGCATTTATGATCGGGGAGTAGTCGATCGCAAAAGGTTTCCCAATTGTTATTGGAAACGATCAGGACTCTATCGCCCAGTTGGCTTAACTCGCGAATCCTGGTGGCGAGTCTTTCACGATTAAATCTGACACCAACAGTTCTTTTGGTTTGGCCCCATCCCCCCAATGGCCCAGATTGATGGATGATGCCGTTAAATGATGTGCGATTGAGGTATAGACACTTCAGAGCGGACTCTCTCGGGCTTGTGGGCTCAAGTGCTTTTTGTTTGCGCCATTCATCAATCGTAAGAGGGATAGTCATGACTTGCTCGGCAAGCCATTCAGCATGAATTTCGGAGAAAACGGTATCCCATAGATGCGCGACCAAGGGATCTGCGTCGTTGAGAGCAATCGCATCAACTAGCCCAGACTCCAGTAGGGCAATAGACGCACTTTCCCCTCCGCAGAAGGGCTCCACAAAAACGCAGCCGCGCAAACCATTCAGGCTAATGGCGCGACTGATGAAGTCGACAAAGCGGGCTTTACTTCCAGGGTAGCGCAGAAGGCTGCGAGTGTTGGTTGACAAGACAATTCCTATTGTTATTTTTCAATAATAGCTATGCACATGCATTATCTAATGAATCATGAATAAATAACTTTAGCAGATTCACGAAGCATTACAACTTTCACGATGGGGATTTCCTTTCTGTCCAGATCGTGCTTCAGCTAATGTACATTAGCTATGTCACGCAGCGATTCAACAGACTTCAAAGGGGAATAACTTCTGCCCAAGGGCTGCTGTCGATTCCATGCCGCTCATTACTGCACTACTGATCCATCGTCTGCTTAGGCCGAATTGATGTCACTCGTTCTTGCTCAAAAAAGCAAAGGCCCGTTAGGGCCTTTGCTTTAATCCTTCGACTGTTTCCCCAAAAATCTAAAATTGTGAGAAAAATCTTGATTTTTGTGAGAACCTACATCATCAGACATCAAGATTGCTAACCCCAAGCGCATTGCTTTCGATAAATGCGCGACGTGGTTCTACCTGGTCACCCATCAGCGTGGTAAAGATTTCGTCAGCCGTGATCGCGTCTTCGATCTGAACCTTAAGCAAACGACGCACTTGAGGATCCATTGTGGTTTCCCACAACTGTTCCGGGTTCATTTCGCCCAGACCTTTGTAGCGCTGAATGTTGAGACCTTGTTTGGCTTCACTCAGCAACCAGTCGAGTGCCTGCTGGAAATCCGACACCGGCTGTTGCTTTTCACCACGCTTGATGCTGGCACCTTCGCCCAGAAGGCCGTGCAGCATATCCGCCGTCTTCCGAATCTGGCGATAATCGCCGCTGGCCAACAGCTCAGGGTCGATAATGCTGCATTGCAGGTTGCCGTGCAGGTACTTGTTGATTTCCAGGCGATAAGTGGCAGTCTCCTGATTGAAACCCACCTTGATTTCGCAACCGTAATCCGCAAGTTGGCCGCGTAGCGCCTGGGCGGCACTTTCCGCTGCGGCCTCGGTAACCAGTTCCAGCATAGGGATATGCAGCAAGGTACGTAGCACGACCTCGTCGTACAATGGCCCCAAACGTTTGATGATAGCCTCTGACATGACCATTTCACGGGCCATTTGCGCCAGCGTTTCCCCACCAATGACGTTGCCGCCCTCACGGGTGGTCAGTTCGGCATTGTTGAGGGCAGATTGCAGCAGATACTCGTTCAGTTCGTGCTCATCCTTGAGATATCGCTCGTCACGCCCCTGCTTGACCTTGTAAAGCGGCGGCTGGGCAATGTAGATATGACCGCGTTCAACCAACTCCGGCATTTGCCGGTAGAAAAAGGTGAGCAGCAGGGTACGAATGTGCGCGCCGTCGACGTCGGCGTCGGTCATGATGATAATGCGATGGTAGCGCAGCTTGTCGGCACTGAAATCGTCCTTGCCGATGCTGGTGCCAAGCGCCGTAATCAAGGTCGCGATTTCCTGCGACGACAGCAGCTTGTCGAAGCGTGCTTTTTCCACGTTGAGAATCTTGCCCTTGAGCGGCAGAATCGCCTGGAATTTGCGATCACGTCCCTGTTTGGCGGAGCCGCCTGCGGAGTCACCCTCTACCAGGTACAGCTCGCACTTGGATGGATCGCGCTCCTGGCAATCAGCCAGCTTGCCAGGCAAACCCAAACCATCCATGACCCCTTTGCGCCGTGTCATTTCACGTGCCTTGCGTGCAGCCTCACGGGCACGCGCGGCTTCGACGATCTTGCCGCATATGGTCTTGGCGTCGATCGGACTTTCCAGCAGATATTCGGCCAGTTTCGCGGCAACGATTTCCTGCACGACCGGTTGCACTTCGCTGGACACCAGCTTGTCTTTGGTTTGCGATGAAAACTTGGGCTCCGGTACCTTCACAGAAAGCACGCAGGTCAAACCTTCGCGCATATCATCGCCACTGGTATCCACCTTTGCCTTCTTGGCAAAATCGTTCTGCTCGATGTAGTTGTTGAGCGTACGCGTCATGGCAGTGCGCAGGCCAGTCAGATGAGTGCCGCCATCCCGCTGCGGAATGTTATTGGTGAAACACTGCACCGTTTCGCTATAGGAGTCATTCCATTGCATTGCCACTTCCACCGTAATCCCATCCTTTTCCCCCAAGGCGTAGAACACCTTGGGGTGAAGCACCGTCTTACTG
>DAIDAS010000195.1 GCA_027310505.1 bacterium | reverse complement strand
GAACCAAGCCAACCATTCAACGGAAAGACCATGACTGCTACCCCATTGCATAAGCATTACCTGCATTACTCGGAGCTGCCCTTCAGCATGCGCGTGCTGTACACGGCGGCGCTGCTCGTACTTGGCCTCGGCTACATGTTCGCCGGGATCTATCTGTTCCACACCTATTCCGGCCGCGACGGCAATCCGATGACGCTGTCCTACGACGATCTGGTGATCGCCTATACCGGTACCGGCAAAGGGTCGCGCCTGGAGTCGGCGCTGCGCGGCCCGATGTCGAACATGCTGCCTCCGGACGAGCTCAACATCCTCGTCGGCTGGGTGCAGCAGGGCGCGGAAAAAGCCAAGTACGAGGCCGGCATCAAGGGCATCATCGACAAGCGCTGCATGAGCTGTCACGACGGCAGCAACCCGCATCTGGTGAACATGAGCTCGTTCGATAACATGAAGAAGGTGACCGAGCAGGACACCGGCACCGACATCTTCACCCTGGTGCGCGTGTCGCACATCCACATGTTCGGCATGACCTTCATCTTCTTCCTCATGGGGCTGATCTTCAGCCATGCCTATTGGCGTCCGGTGTGGCTGAAAGGCGCGATCGTCGGGCTGCCGTTCCTGTGCCTTGCGCTCGACATCCTCTCCTGGTACATGGTGAAGCTCTACCACCCGTTCGCCTTCGTCACCATGGCCGCGGGCGGCATCCAGGGCATGTCCTTCGCGCTGATGTGGGTCGTCTCGATGTATCAGCTGTGGTTCTCGGGCACGCCGGAAGCGGTCGCCAAGCGCCACGGCGAGCAGACCATCGCGGTGGGCTGAGTTACAGCCGAAAGCGAATATTCAGCTGCAAAGAAGAGGGGGCCTTGCGCCCCCTTTTCATTTTGCGACGGTCGCCGGAGCGTATGGTTCGGTCAACGATATGGGCGAGAGCGGGCGGCGCGGGTTGAAAAGTGTGGCACTGCAATCACCAGCATCGCGCCGGATCGGACGCGCAACCTAGCCAGTTCGAGCCCTAGTCGCCTCCCCGATCCGGTCAAATCTGGGCACTGCTGGGTAATCACCGTACCGTTTTCCCCATGGGCTCGCAGGAGGCTTTAGCTGCGACTCGGTCTATGTGGCCGTGCTGGTCTTGTCGTTCCCCCGACGTTTCTTCCGCAGAAAAAAACACTGACAGTTCATGGCAGTGTCCTAGCCAGGCGAAAACCGAAGTTGGTGTCCCATTGAATGAAGCCCCTGCCTCCCGCATCACTCCTGAGGCGGCTCGCCGCGCGCACATCCTGCGAATTGTCGTACCACGATCCACCGCGCAGCACGCGCCAATCGTGGTCGTCGTCATACTTATTTTCCATCCATTCCCACACGTTGCCACTCATGTCATGCAGGCCATAGCCGTTGGCCTGTTTTTGGCCTACCGGGTGTGTACGGCCGTCGCTGTTACCCTTATACCAAGCCACTGCGTCAAAATTGCCGCTGCCGCAATATTCAGTTTGGCTGCCGCCGTAACAGGCGTATTCCCATTCCGCTTCTGTTGGCAGCCGGTATTGTTTGCCGGTTTTCTGGTTGAGTTTGGTGAGGTATTTCTGGATGTCGTTCCAACTCACTTTCTCCACCGGCTGGTTCGCGCCTTCGAAAGCAGATGGGTTGTTGCCCATCACCGCTTGCCATTGCGCCTGGGTGACTTCGTGCTTACCCATTTCATAATTTCTACCCGGTATGGCAATCATTTCAGGGCAATATGCGCAGTCCTTTATTATGCTGCCGAGGGGCATAACAGTCGCGGCGCTTGCCGCAGGTTTAGCCGGCTTCTTCTTAACCCGTCGCTCAGCAAGAGTCACAAACTGTCCGTTCGGATACTTATCCAGATAGGCTTGGAAGTCATCACTGTCAGTGCTGCTCTTGATGCTGTCCCAAAAGGCAAGTTCAATCGCACCCGTAT
>DAIDAS010000175.1 GCA_027310505.1 bacterium | reverse complement strand
TTGCTGGATGCTGCCGGCCAACCCATGTCCACGGAAAAGAGCGGTTATGACCACTTCGCCTGACCTGCGTTTTCTGCTGCGCCACCCGGCACACTTTGTCGCGCTGGGGTTTGGCAGCGGCCTGGCCCGTAAGGCACCCGGCACCTTCGGCACGCTGGTCGGCCTGCCATTGTTCGCGATACTGATGGCTTTGCCGGAACCCGTTCACCTGCCGGTCATCGCCCTGCTGTTTCTCGTCGGCATCCCCCTTTGCACCAGGGCCGGCACCGCACTGGGCGTTTCCGACCACGGCAGCATCGTCTGGGACGAAATCGTCGCCATGCTGCTGGTACTTGAATTCACCCCCAGAAACTGGCTCTGGTGGCTGGCGGCATTCGCCCTGTTCCGCCTGTTCGACATCTGGAAACCCACCCCGATCCGGCAATGCGACGCCCGACTGAAAGGTGGCTTCGGCGTGATGTTCGATGACCTGCTGGCGGCGATCTACGCCATCGCCGCCCTGAAAGCCTTGCAATGGCTGATGCTGCACTGGTAACACTCGCCACGGAATTGGGTGCGTCACTCAAGGCACGCGGCTGGATGCTGGCGCTGGCGGAATCCTGCACCGGCGGCTGGGCGGCACAGGTCGTTACCGCCGTTGCGGGTAGCTCGACCTGGTTCGAGCGCGGCTTTGTCACCTATAGCAACGATGCCAAGATCGAAATGCTTGGCGTATCGCCGGAAACACTCAAATTACACGGCGCAGTCAGCGAACAGACAGCACGGGAAATGGCGCTGGGCGCGCTTAATCACAGCCACGCGCAAATAGCCGCCGCCATCACCGGCATCGCCGGGCCGGACGGCGGCACGCCCGGGAAACCTGTCGGCACCGTATGGTTCGCCTGGGCAGGACAGAATGGCCTGGTGCAGAGCAAAATATGCCACTTTTCCGACGACCGTGAAGCCGTGCGCAGGCAGGCGGTCGAAACCGCGCTTCAAGGGGTAATCCAGCTTACCTTAAGCACTGATTTATGAAATAATTGACAGCTTTATTGGCTGCCTGATCAAAGGGTCAAACATGGACGAAAACAAGAGCAAGGCACTGGCCGCGGCACTGTCGCAAATCGAAAAACAGTTCGGCAAGGGCTCCATCATGCGCATGGGCGACGGCAACATCGCGCCCGACCTGGAAGTCGTCTCCACCGGCTCGCTCGGGCTCGACCTGGCACTGGGTGTCGGCGGGCTGCCACGCGGCCGCATCGTCGAAATCTATGGCCCGGAATCATCCGGCAAAACCACACTGACCCTGCAAGTCATCGCTGAAATGCAAAAACTGGGCGGCGTGGCTGCCTTCATCGATGCCGAACATGCGCTCGACCCGCAATACGCACAAAAACTGGGCGTCAACGTCAACGACCTGCTGATTTCCCAGCCCGACACCGGTGAACAGGCCCTGGAAATCTGCGACATGCTGGTGCGTTCCGGTTCCGTCGACGTGGTGGTCGTGGACTCGGTTGCCGCACTGACCCCCAAGGCCGAAATCGAAGGCGAAATGGGCGACTCGCACATGGGCCTGCAAGCCCGCCTGATGTCACAAGCACTGCGCAAGCTCACCGCCAACATCAAGCGCGCCAACACGCTGGTGATTTTCATCAACCAAATCCGCATGAAGATCGGCGTCATGTTCGGCAATCCCGAAACCACGACCGGCGGCAACGCACTCAAGTTCTACGCCTCGGTACGCCTCGACATCCGCCGTACCGGCGCGATCAAGAAGGGCGACGAAG
>DAIDAS010000172.1 GCA_027310505.1 bacterium | reverse complement strand
GCCATCAGGTCGACGACGCTACCGCAGGCGCCGGTCGTGGGGTCGGTGGCGCCGAATACCAGGCGTGCGATACGGGCGTGCTGGATGGCGCCGGCGCACATGGCGCACGGCTCCAGTGTGACATAAAGGGTGCAGCCGACCATGCGATAGTTGCTGATGTGTCGTGCGGCGTCGCGCAGGGCGCGAATCTCGGCATGTGCGCTGGGGTCGTGCTGCGAGATGGGCGCGTTGTAGCCGCGTCCGACGATTTCGCCATCCCTGACCACCAGCGCGCCGACAGGTACTTCTCCGGCTTCAGCAGCCTCACGCGCCAGTTCCAGCGCGATCTGCATGTATTCCTGGTCGGTCATGGCGTGGATTCCCCTGGTGGCCTGTTCAATTTTCACGCATCCACTGGTTCAGGAGCGTTCTGGCCGCCAAGGCAACTTCACCGGCAACGATGCCTATCGTGCCGGTTTCGTCTGCCAGCGCGTCAGCCGCCGCACCATGCAGGTAAACGCCGAGCAGGCATGCCTGTTCGCTGGTCAAGCCTTGCCCGATCAGGCTGGTAATCAGGCCGCACAGGATGTCGCCCATCCCTGCGCTGCTCATGCCAGGATTGCCGCTGTGATTGACGAACCAGCGCCCATCTGGCGTGGCGATGATGCTGCCGCAGCCCTTGAGGACGGTGATGGCGTTGTAGGTCTGCGCTATTTTCAGGGTGGATGCGGTGCGGTCCGCTTGTATCTCGGCGAGGGAGCAATCCAGCAGGACGGAAGCCTCGCCAGGGTGTGGAGTGAGGATGTTGCCGGCGCTGCGCTCCCTGAACCGGTCGCGCAGGGTGGCATCTCCAGCCAGCAGGTGCAGGGCGTCTGCATCCAGCAATAACGGGGCCTGCAGGTGCATGGCGCGTTGCAGGTCGCTCGCGGCGCGGCCTGAGCGGCCGAGGCCGGGGCCGACTGCCAGCGCGGTTAGATGCGGGAGGTCGAGTAGCGCCTTGGGCGGTCTGATCATCAATTCAGGCTGGACCAGGTCGACGGCGGGAGCGCGTTCATCCAGCAGCCCGACATAGACGCGGCCGGCACCGCCAAGCAGGGCGGCGCGTGCGGCCAGCAGGGCGGCGCCAACCATGGAGGTATCCCCGCCAAGGATGCCGACGCTACCGTAACTGCCTTTGTGTGCATTTTTGCGACGTGGCGGAGGAAGAATCGGGGGGCTGTCCAGCAGTGCGCCGGGTGTGGCTGCATAGGCCTCTGCGCTCACGCCGAGATCGGTGACGATGACTTCGCCGGCATGATCGGGTCCATCCAGCGTGAACAGGCCGGGCTTGAGGCCAAGAAAAGTGACCGTGTGGCTCGCGCGAACAGCCGTTCCCAGTACGCGGCCGGTGTCGGCGCACAGGCCGCTGGGAATATCGATTACCAGCAGGGGGAGTGACAGTGCATTGATCTCGTCGACCAAGGCAGCGAAGCTACCTTGTAATGGCTTCGAT
>DAIDAS010000152.1 GCA_027310505.1 bacterium | reverse complement strand
ACTGCACTACCGCGGACCAGCTGCAAGCCATGCAGGAAGAGCTGATCGACCGCTTTGGCATGCCGCCGCCGCAGACCGAAGCCCTGCTCGAATGCCACGAGTTGCGGATTGCCGCCAAGCAGCTCGGCATCGTCAAAATCGACGCATCGGATGCTGCCATCCAGCTGCAGTTCGACCTGCAGGCCGATCTCGATCCGATGAAACTGGTGCGGATACTGCAGACCAACCGCCACGCCCGCATGAACGGGCCGGACAAGCTGCGCGTCACCGTGGCCAAGGAAGACATCGGCCAGCGCGTGGAATACATCAAATCCCTGATGAAGGATCTAAGCTAGATGATCGAAAAACTCGTCACCCTCCTCGCCGGCTGGATCATTGCCGTCATTTCCACCCTCGGCTACGGTGGCATCGTGTTGCTGATGGGGATCGAATCAGCCTGCATCCCGTTGCCGTCGGAAATCATCATGCCGTTCTCCGGCTATCTGGTGTTCAAGGGCGAGATGACGCTGTGGGGCGTGGCGCTGGCGGGTGCGACGGGTTGCGTGCTGGGCTCGATCCCGGCCTATTACCTGGGCATGTACGGCGGGCGCCCGCTGGTGGAAAAATACGGCAAGTGGGTATTGATCTCGCACCATGACCTGCACATCGCCGACCACTGGTTCGAAAAACACGGCGAGATCATCATCTTCATCGGCCGCCTGCTGCCGGCGGTACGCACCTTCATCGCTTTTCCGGCCGGCATCGCCCGCATGCACATGGGGCGCTTCATCGCCTACACTTTCACCGGTTCGCTGATCTGGTGCTGGCTGCTGGCCTATGCGGGGATGAAGATGGGCGAGAACTGGGAGAGCCTGAAGGTATACTTCCACCAGTTCCACCACGTTATCGCGGTTGCGGCCGTGGTGTTCGTCGTATGGTTTGTGCACCGCCACCTGAAAGCGATCAGACGCCATCATCATTGATTCTCGGCTAGAATCGCATATCGACTGACAAAGGGGAATGAAGGTCATGCAACTGACTGACTGGATCAAAGGCAGCATCCGTAACAAGCTCCTGCTGATTACGGGATCGGGAACCATATTGCTGCTGGGAGCCTCGCTCTTCGGGCTCTGGCTGGCATGGCAGGAAAGCCTGGTACTGGCCCCAAAAGCCGCAGCGTCCTTTCAGCAGCAGATTTTCTTCACCCTCGGGCTGATGGGCGTCGCTATCCTGTTTGCCTTCATCAGTTTTCTGGGATTGGTACAGCGCAACATCGTCGCGCCCGCCTATCAACTGGCGCGAGATCTCGACCGGCTGGCAAGCGGGGATTTTTCGCAAGCCGTACGCCGCTCCACGCAAGATGAGATCGGCGAAGTCGCCGCCAGCGCAGAAAAAATCCGTATCGATCTTGGCGGCATTATCCAGAACGTCAAAAGCTCCACCGATCAGGTGCTGCACGCCGCATCGACCCTCGCCGCCACATCGCAGGCCATCGTGCATGGCTCGCAAAGCCAGAGCGACTCGGCCAGTTCTACCGCACAGGCTGTCGAGCTGGTGACGGCCAGCATCGGCTCCGTGGCGGAGAATGCCGATGACCTGCGCCGCCTTTCGGATTCCAGCGTCGAGGAAACGCGCCACGGCAACGAGAAGCTGGCGGCACTGGCACAGGAAGTGGGCAATGCCGTATCAGCCATGCAGGAAATCGCGCATTCGGTCAGCATCTTTGTCAGCAATACCGCCACCATTACCCACATGACGCAGCAGGTCAAGGATATTGCCGACCAGACCAACCTGCTCGCCCTTAACGCCGCCATCGAAGCCGCGCGTGCCGGGGAGCAGGGCCGCGGGTTCGCGGTGGTCGCCGATGAGGTACGCAAACTGGCGGAAAAATCCGCGCAGTCGGCCAACGAGATCGACGGCGTTACACGCGCTATCGAGGAGCAATCGACCAAGGTCAGCGAGACGCTGGAACGCGGCCAGAAATTCCTGCAATCGAGCCAGGAACTGACCGGCATCGCATCGGCCGCGTTGCAGCGCACGCGCGATGCCGCCACGCACACCAACGAGGGCGTGGACAACATCAGCATCTCCGTACGCGAACAGAACGCCTCCAGCGCAGAAATCGCGCGCAACATCGAAAACATCGCCGAAATGGCGCGCGAGAACAGCGCATCGGTGCTGCAGACCTCGGAAGCGGCTCAGAACCTCGAAAGACTTGCCGCGGGGCTACAGGCCGCAGTGGTGCGCTTCAAGGTGTAACGCAGCCTCTCGGCCGACTTAATCGAGCTCGACCAGTCGCCCGTGCGCCAGAAAAAACACCGCCTTGCGTACGGGCAATCCTTCATCGACGAACAGCCTGGCATAGCGCTCCAGCTGCGGCCGATACAGCCCGGCTTGTTGTTCCAGCGCATCTTCTGAAACCTCGCCTAGCCGGGCGGATTTGTAGTCGACCACCCAGCGCTCATTGTTTTCCACAAAGGTGCGGTCAATGATATGGCTGGTGATGCGTGTGCCATCGACAGTCGCCAGCGCCATTTCCGCCGCTGCGTTGTCGCGAGCCCGCAGTACCCACTGGCCTTGCTCGCTCGACAAGGTTGCATCCAGCGCAGCAGATACACGGGCGGCGCCGCGTCTTGCATCCGCGTCGCCGTGCCCCTGCTGCATCAGCCAGCACTGCATGGCTGGCTGCAAGGCTTTGATACGTGTCGATGTCCAGCCAGCCAGCCCGGCGTGCGCCATGATTTCCACGTAGCGATGCGCCAGCGTACCGACATCGGCATCCAACCGTGTGCCGGCTTGTTCCGGCTCTGCCGATTCCTCGAAACGGGTAGTCACGACACCGGTATCGCCACGCAAACGCGCCGGAATGGCGGGCTGTGTCAGCCGCACCAACGGCGGTGTATACGTAGCGATATCGGTATTCTCCTGCGTCAATTCGTCGGCAGCGGCCTGCGCGAAACTCGCTCCCACGCTACCCCATAGCAGCGCCAGCGGAGTATTGGCAGGCGGTTTAGGCTCGCCGGTCTTTGCGTCCGCGCGGGCCACCCCTAACAGATGCAGGCTGCGCACCGCCCTGGTGGCTCCGACATAAAGCACGCGCGCATCTTCATTGTCCGAACGCTCCCGCTCCAGCAGGCGCAGGTAATCGTAGGGGGTGGGAAGGCTGTCGCGCCCGGGCATCAGGGGAGCTGCGACCAGTTGGGTGTCCACGCCCTCCAGCGCAACTTCTTCCCATAACAGCAGCGGCTTGTCATCATTGGCGCCGCCGCGGTGCAGGCCGGGGAGTATGACAGTGTCGAACTCCAGCCCCTTGGATTTGTGGATGGTCATGAACTGCAAGGTATCGGTCGCGCGCGAATCGGGAGCGGCATAGAGTTTTTCGATCTCTCGCGCCAGGAGTTCGGTCGAGAAATGGCCACCGCCTTCCAGTTGCTCGACCAGATCGAAATAGGCCTGCACGTCACGCACATCGCCCGGCTCCCACAGGCAGGAGGCGCCGCCCAGTTGCAGCCATACGCCCTCCACCCAGCGCCGCGCGGGCTGGCGACCATGACGCGCAAGCGCCTCGGCCAGCAC
>DAIDAS010000146.1 GCA_027310505.1 bacterium | reverse complement strand
CATTACAAATGAGTTCGACAATCAGCCTGATAAAGAGCGCACTTGAATACCTGTCGTTGCATCTTCTGCGCCGCATCGAAATCCGTTACCGGCTGATCAATTCGTTTATTCTGCTCTCCCTGCTGCCGCTGCTCATCTCGGGCTATATCTCGTATGTCGAATCAAGCAAGGCGATCGAGGAAAAGACCCGCACGTTCTCGACCGAGATGGTCAAACAAGTCTCAAAAAACGTGCAGTTACGGATGGCGCAGATCGATGCGGAGAGCGAGAATCTTGTGCTGTCCGACCGGGTGCAGGACGCGTTGGCTGACGTCGCCGACGGCAACGAGATGACACGAAGCGCAGCACGCCAGAGTCTAACCAGGACGCTTCTCGATAACTACGGTTCGTTCGATTTCATCAACCAGAAATACATTCTCGACAAAGACAACAATATTCTCGACACCCAGGTGTTTGCCCAGCTGACACACGGCGTGGTGGGCTTTGTACGGCGGGCGCCCGACCTTCACGGGCGCCCGTACTGGGGCAGCTATGACAATGGGGTCGGCCAGCAGAGCCTGGGGATGCTGCGCGCGATCATCAGCAAGAGCAGCAACAAACTGATCGGCAACCTGTTTCTGGTGATTCGCCCCGAACACTTCTCGACCATTTTCGATGACGTGGACTTAGGCAACGGCACTGACATTTTCATCCTCGACGCCAGCAACGGCAAAGTGATCGTCTGGCCGAACAGAAAGCCGTTCAACGCCACCGAGGAAGCCTCCGAGGCGACCTTGATCGCAAAAGTGGCGCATAGCATGCAGAGCCGCGAACAGAGCAGCTTCGTCACGTTCACCGATCAAGGGCAACACAAGTATTTCGCCGCTTACACCCAGATTCCCGGCACCTCATGGTTCGTGGTCAGTACCATCCCGAAGGACAGGCTGACGGCCGAGGTGCAATCGGTGCGCAACAAGATCGTCCTGATTGGGGTTCTGGGCTTCCTGTTTTCTATTGTCCTGGCCTACATTGTCTCTCGCAGCATTTCTATTCCGCTCAGAAAGCTGGTGGGCAAGATGCGCGAAACCTGCAAGGATGCCAATGGAATTCACGTCGAAAATGCCACAAGCAATCTTCACGAGATTGAAGGTCCGGACGAACTGGGCAGGTTGGCGCACAGCTTTGACGTCATGCAGGTTGCAATCAGCCAGAAAATCCAGCAGATCAACGAGATCAACGCCTCGCTTGAACAAACGGTCGAGGAAAGAACGGCCGCGCTCGTATCCAGAGAACAGGAGTTACGCACCCTGATCGAGAACTCTCCCGACACCATCGCCCGTTACGACCGGAATTGCCGCCGCCTCTATGTCAATCCGGCTTTCGGGGAGATGATCGATGGCGGGGTTCCCGGAATGCTTGGCAGGAAGCCTTCTGAATACCCAGGCGGCCAAGATGTCGCACTCTATGAATCGCTGATCAATGAGGTGTTCGCAACCGGGGAAAACACTCAGTTCGAACTGAAATGGCCGGCCAAGAATGGCCGGGAGATATGTAGCCACATTCGCCTGACGGCGGAGCGGGATGGGGCAGGCAACGTAACCTCTGTGCTGGCGATAGGGCGCGACATTACCGAGTTGAATGAATCTAGGGCAAAACTCAGGCAGGCGAACGAAAAACTCGAGCGCATGAATGTACAACTGCAAACGCTGGCAACCAGCGACCCGCTCACTCAATTGCCCAACCGCCGACTTCTTCTGGATCGGCTCAGACATGCATCGGCCGCCAGCCATCGCACAGGGCAGACGGGCGCACTGCTGTTCATCGATCTGGACGATTTTAAGACCATCAACGACACCCTGGGCCACGACAGCGGTGATTATCTACTGCAACAGGTTGCGCAGCGCCTGAAGGATTGCGTGCGTGAAGGCGATACAGTGGCGCGGATAGGCGGTGACGAATTCGTGGTGATGCTGGAGGATCTGAGTAAAGATCGCCTTGAAGCTGCCGCACAGACGGAGGCTGTGGGCAACAAGATACTTGTTTCGCTCAACCTGCCTTACCAGCTTGCTTCGCGAAAATGCAGCAACACCCCCAGCATCGGCGTTACCCTGTTCGGTGGCGGACAGCAGCAATCGGTTGATGAACTGCTCAAGCAGGCCGACATCGCCATGTATCATTCAAAGAAATTCGGCCGCAACACCCTGCATTTTTTCGATCAGCTCATGCAGGACATCATTGAAGCCCGCGTGACCAACGAAATCGAACTGCGCAACTCATTTGAAAACAAGCAATTCCAGTTGCATTACCAGATCCAGGTTGACAGCTTGTGCCATGCCTTGGGTGCCGAGGCGTTGATTCGCTGGAACCACTCGAAACGCGGTGCTGTGCCTCCTGCCCAATTCATTCCGCTGGCCGAAGAAACGGGCCTGATCCTGCCTATCGGCCAATGGGTGCTGGATACCGCCTGCGCCCAGATCAAGGCGTGGGCGCATGATACGCTTACCCGGGATCTCGTTCTTGCTGTCAACGTTTGTGCCAAGCAATTCCGCCAGGCTGATTTCGTGGCGCAAGTGCAGTCTTGCGTACAACGCCACGTGATCGATCCCACACGGCTCAAGCTGGAACTCACCGAAAGCATTTTGCTCGAGGATATCGAGGCAACCATCGCCACCATGAATGCATTGAAAGCCATTGGCGTGCAGCTGTCGCTGGACGACTTTGGCACCGGTTATTCATCCCTGCAATACCTCAAGCGGCTGCCGTTG
>DAIDAS010000141.1 GCA_027310505.1 bacterium | reverse complement strand
AAGTAATGGTGCTGTCACCAGTAAACTTTCGTGCAACGGAGGGGAGGTAAAATGTCTTGGTTTCAGAACGATAGAAGCTTGCGCGTCCATCGATAATTTTCCACCAGGCGGTAGATTTGTTGGCGGCAACATCGAGCAGGCCAGACAAAGGACCTTCATAGTTGATGAACATTGAATACATATTCTGTTGCTGCTGGTACCCGGTTGTTGCGCCCATGATGCCCACCCCGCCTGGACTCATAGGCATTCCAGTGGGCATCCCAGGGAGTGCGCCTGGCATCCCAGTAGCGCCCATTGTGCCCATCGCGCTCCCAGCAACGCCTGTAGTGGCATTGGTCTGAAGCTCAGCGATATCGATTACCAGTCCCGTAGTTTGCGTAATCCATGATGCAACATCTGCAAGGGATACGGCCTTAGTCGGATGGTAGCTAACAGACTGGGTGAGAATTGGTAAGACTGGTTCGGCAATTTGAACCGGGGCGCCCGCCAGCCATGCAGCGGAGGTGGAAGTGATTACCGGGATCGGTTCATCAGCTTTTTCCTGATGCTTCTTGATATCGTTGTGCACATTCCCTTCGAAGGTTCTAACCTTGGGTTCGAGTGTGGTGCAGCCGGTAAACATTGAAGCAATTGCAAGTAGGACAAGGCTGTTTAAACGTGAATTATTTTTCATTTCATCTATCCTTATTGGTTATTGCTCAGCAACACCGGGGCCGGATACCACCATGGTCTTGTTCCCGTCATAGAATTGACCCCGGATAAGTATCCCGTTCGCTGCCAAAGTCTTGATTGCTTCCCCGGCTGCTGACTTGAAGTCGCCGGTATAGGTGGTATTGGAGGGAATGGACCAGTCCTTGCCAAGGTTCCACACGACATTCCAACCGACTGTACGCCCCCATGCCATGATTTCCCGGCCAATGGTTTTGCCTTCAGTCAAGGTCCATTTTTTAGGTGCAGCAACAACCTCTAAAGCAGGTTGCTCTGCAGTCTTGTTGATAACATCCGGAGCTGATTCGCTTGCCGCTTTTTTGACTGGCTTGAGTGTCAATGGAGGGGTGTCGATGGTAATAAATTCACCTTGCTCACTTTGAGATGCTGATTTCGAGGACGGCAAAGTGGTACACCCAACCAATATGGTAATCAGCGTTACGCCAGCGACTTTCAATACGAGTTGTTTCATCGGTCAATCCTTACAGGAAGTGTTGTGGTCGGTAATCCTGATGCCTTTAGGGTTGCGAGTGACGCAAATATTCAAGCCGCTTTTATCTGAGACCTGCTTCAGCACATCGGGGAATTCGCCCTCCAGGAAGGTTGTTCTGGTGGCGTTAAAGTCTTCGCTTGCAAGCCACTCCGGCGCGCTCCATCCAGAAGCAAGAGCCCAGTTCGTGATGTTTTCGCGTAGCGTTTTTGCAGAGTCAACTTTCCACGCTGCTTTCCTGATCGCGGCACTGACGAACAAGGCCTTGCTCTTTTCCGGCGCAACTGGTTTTTCAGGCGGCACCCCATAGCCTCGTGAAGCTTCGAATACCTGGGGCTTGTACTTTTCCTTTTGGGGTGGAATTTGTGGAACAGTATCCACACCTAGCGGTTGCGGTAGCCCAACTGCATCGGCGTTCGAAATGATTTGGATCATTTTCATTGCTGCTTGTGAATCCATTTGACCCGATTGTGTCGCGCGGCTGATGAACTGAATGATCAGTGCCTGTGCGTTTTTATCGGCGAAGGTCAGGGAGCTTGCTCGTTGAATTTGTTGGGCCCCTGGCTGCGGCGATGTTGTGTATGACGGCGTTGGTGCTGCCACAGGTTGTGGGGTAGGTAGAGAATAGGGGGTGGTATTGGTCTGACTAGCTTGGGCAGCAGATCCGGCCTCCTGTATACGGCCAATGTAGATATGGGAGGGGTAGACGCTGCCGTTTGTTTGAGGATTGGGCGAGTTGTCGATTTCGGTAGAGATCGAATTGGCTGGGATGCCTTCATGCAATAAATAATTACGTATAACGTTTGCACGATTGCTGGCGAGCATTGCCAGTTTCCCTTCCGTATACATCCTGGCATCCGGTCGCCCGACAATCCTGATCATTTGATTGCGCATCTGAGGGATAAGTACATCAAGCGCCGCCCGCCCTGCACTGGTCAATGGGCTCCGATCTTTTGCGAAAGGAATTTCATAGAGGCTTGCTATTTGCGCCGCCTGCGCCGCCAATGGCTGTGTTTGATTCATGGCAGGAGTTGGCATCAGATCATCATCGATAACAACATAGCCGGCATTGGCCGCAACGCTGGATGATATGAGGCAAATTGCGCCAATGAGACATGAAATTCGTTTTCTGCTGAAAGTGGGTATCATAAATTCATCCCTGCAATGTTGATTAAATCATGTAAAAGATGATACATTGATGAAACTTGATATGCAACATTATTTGATTGGGTTACGAGTTTTGCTGCAAAAGATTGCAAGAGGGAGATGATGGCGGTTGACCATAACAGTAAAGATGAGCTGCGGCAGCGTCGATTAGATCTGTTGCGGAATGCGCTTGGTTCCTTGGTAATGGATGCGCTAAATGATCCAGATGTAGTCGAGGTGATGCTTAACGATGACGGTAAGCTATGGATCGAGAAGCTTGGTTGCATGACGTGCATTGGTGAGATCTCGGCTGATAACGCGCTAACGATATTAGCTTTAGTATCTTCGGCTATGAATCAGGAGCTGAATAAAGAGAGCCCCATGGTGGCCGGGGAATTGCCACTGGATGGTTCGCGTTTCCAAGGGGTTGCGCCTCCGGTTACTGAGCAGGCGATATTTGCCATCCGTAAAAAAGCAACACGGATATTCACGCTAGATGACTACGTGCGAACGAAAGTATTGACGTTTGCGCAGGCTGAAACGTTGCGGAAAGCGATTCGTTCTCGACTAAATATTCTAGTGATCGGAGGAACCGGAAGCGGGAAGACCACGTTCTGCAATGCTTTGCTCCATGAGCTGTCTCTATTATGCCCGGATGTCCGAATGTTGATCGTGGAAGATACAAGGGAACTCCAGTGTTCCTTGGCAAATCGGTTGTTTATGCGGTCAACGGATTGGACATCGATGGCAGACATCGCTCTGGCGGTGAATCGATTACGTCCTGATAGAATCAACGTGGGGGAGGTGCGGGATGGGGGGCCGGCTTTGGCGATGCTGAAATTGTGGAATACAGGTCATCCGGGGGGGCTTGCTACGGTCCATGCGAATTCGGCTTATGGCGGTTTGACCCGGATGGATCAGTTGATCCAGGAGGTCTCGACAAACCCTCAGCGGATTCTGATTGGCGAAGCCGTTAATTACGCGGTGTTTCTTGAGAGAAATGCTGCTGGCCGAAAGATTGAAGAGATCATTCAAATCAAGGGTTACGATCCTGTGGAGCAACGGTTCTTAACCGAGGATGTTGTTTAATGTGGATGGAGTGCAGTCATGGATTTACTTGATGGGTTCAGGTTTATTTCAAGGTTTCTGTTGGCTAGTCGGGAATGCTCAGCAGCATCGCATGCGTTGCTGTACTCCATTCTGGTGACGGCGGTGGCGATATCGCTCGGTGGGATCTATGTCTGGCGTCGTTTTATCCGTAACCAACCCACAATGAAAATGGAATTGAAGTAGCAACGCAGTGCAAGTGTGGTTTTATTCTTTTTAATCTGGAAAGGGGTCATTAAGTCATGAGCAAAAACAATGTTGGTTCAAAGAAGCGTGCGGTTATGGTGGGTTCAGTGATGCTCGCCACTACGCTTCTAATGGTAAGTACCGGGGCGCGGGCGGACGAACTGGGCGACGGAATTTGCAAACTGGTAGGCATCTTGACCGGCAAATGGCTGTTCGGCTTTAGCATTCTCGCAATTCTGGGCGGTGGTGTTAGCGTTATTGGCGGCGCGGAAATGACGGATGCCCTGAAGAAGCTCGCTACGATCGTATCGGTTATCGGTCTCATTCTAGCTGCGACAAGTATTTTGAC
>DAIDAS010000108.1 GCA_027310505.1 bacterium | reverse complement strand
TCCGCAAATTCCGCATGGATCCGGACAAGTGGCTGGATGTGGAATGGGATCCGGATACCAAGCGCCTGTTCACCGTCAACCTCAAGCTGGCCGTGGCCAACCAGCCGGGCGTGCTGGCGAAGGTGGCGACCGGTATTGCCGAAGCGGGCTCCAATATCGACAACGTCAGCATGGAAGAAGGCGACAACAGTGCCTATACCAACATGCACTTCACCGTCCAGATCGAAGACCGGGAGCATCTGGCGAAACTCATGCGCAGTCTGCGCAAAATCACCGAAGTGGTCAGAATCAGTCGCGTCAAGGGCGCAGCTGCAGAACACAAAACCCAGTAACCCAAGGAAAAATAATCATGGCGAAACAAATCATTTCCACCGAGGGCGCCCCCAAAGCCATCGGCACCTACTCGCAAGCGGTCAAGGCCGGCGACACGGTGTACCTTTCGGGTCAGATTGGCCTCAACCCTGCCAGCATGCAGCTGGTTGATGGCATCGAAGCCCAGGTGCGCCGGGTATTCGACAACCTGTCCGCAGTGGCCGCCGCATCCGGCGGCTCGCTGGGCGACATCGTCAAGCTCAACATTTTCCTGACCGATCTGGGCTATTTTGCCTTGGTGAACACTATCATGGCTGAATATTTCAAGGAACCTTACCCGGCGCGCGCAGCCGTTGGTGTCGCTTCTTTACCGAGGGGTGCGCTGGTGGAAGCGGACGGCGTGCTGGTGCTGGGCAGCTAACGTCCAGAACGCCCTGCCGTCGTGTCTGACCTGACTGCGATCAAGGGTGTCACCAGGCCCATCCTGGCCCGGCTCGGCAAGCTGGGCCTGCAAACGGTCGACGACCTGCTATTGCATCTGCCGCTGCGCTATGTCGACGAAACCCACCTGACTCCTATCCGTGACCTGCGCGTCGGCGAACAGGCGCAGGTCGAGGGCGAGATTATCCATGCCGAAACCCAGTACCGGCCACGCAAGGCACTGATCTGCCAGTTGCAGGATGATGCAGGCGGGCTGCTGCACCTGCGTTTTCTGCATTTCTACCCCAGCCAGGTTGCGGCGCTCAGGCCGGGCGCTCGCATCCGGGCCTTCGGAGAGGCGCGCCCAGGGTTTTTCGGCATGGAGATGGTACATCCGCAATGCCGCGCTGCACGCGAGGATAAACCGCTCAGTGAAGCGTTGACACCCGTGTACCCAACCACAGCCGGGCTATCCCAGGCTTCGATACGCAAACTGGTGGGCTGGGCGCTGGCGCATGCCGATCTCAGCGAAACACTGCCGGCTGACATTTATGCGGCGCTCAAGCTGCCGACTTTTTCCAACAGCCTGAATTTTCTGCACCACCCGCCGCCCGAAGTGCATCTGGATTCGCTGCAGAAGCGCAGCCATGATGCCTGGCGGCGACTGGCATTCGACGAACTGCTGGCACAGCAACTTTCCATGCGTCGCCATCATGCTCGCCGCCGTACGCAAGGCGCGCCACGGCTTAACCCGCAGCAGCGCCTTACTTTAGCATTGCTGAAACGTCTGCCGTTTGCGCTGACTGGCGCGCAACAGAAGGTCTGGGCGGAAATCAGCCATGACCTCGCTCAACCCCACCCCATGCAGCGCCTGCTGCAAGGCGACGTCGGCAGCGGCAAGACGATCGTCTCGGCGCTGGCTGCATTGCAGGCCGTGGAGAACGGCTGGCAGGCGGCCATCATGGCCCCCACGGAAATCCTGGCCGAGCAGCACTATCGCAAGCTCCATGACTGGCTGACGCCGCTGGGCATCAACATTGCCTGGCTCACCGGCACACAGGCCAAGCAGGCGCGCGAGGCTGCACTGGAAGCGGTTTCGGGCGGCACGGCACAAATCGCTGTTGGCACCCATGCGTTGTTTCAGGAGCAGGTGCAGTTCGCCAGGCTGGGGTTGGCGGTTATTGACGAACAGCATCGTTTCGGAGTGCACCAGCGCCTGGCCTTGCGCCAGAAAGGTGAACAGCCGCACCAGTTGATGATGAGTGCAACACCCATCCCCCGTACGCTGGCGATGAGTTATTACGCCGATCTGGATGTGTCGGTGATTGACGAGCTGCCACCGGGACGTACCGCCGTCGCTACCAAGCTGGTTTCTGACTCGCGCCGAGAGGAAGTGCTCACTCGCGTGCGTGAGGCCTGTCAGCAGGGGCGGCAGTCCTATTGGGTGTGCCCGTTGATTGAAGAAAGCGAGGCGCTGCAACTCAAGACCGCGATGGAAACTTACGAACAATTGGGCGCCGCCTTGCCGGAACTGAAAGTCGGTTTGGTGCATGGGCGCATGAAGCCTGCCGAGAAGCAGGCGGTGATGCGGGCTTTTACCGCCAACGAAGTGCAACTGCTGGTCGCCACCACTGTGATCGAAGTCGGCGTGGATGTGCCCAATGCCAGTCTGATGGTGATCGAACACGCCGAGCGCATGGGGCTATCGCAGCTGCACCAGTTGCGTGGTCGCGTTGGTCGCGGGTCGGCGCAGAGCGCCTGTATCCTGCTATACCAAGCGCCACTCTCCGAAACCGCGCGGGCCCGGCTGAAGATCATCTATGAAAACACCGATGGGTTCGAAATTTCCCGCGCCGACCTCCATCTGCGAGGGCCGGGAGAATTCCTGGGTATCCGCCAAAGCGGTGTGCCCCTACTCAAAATCGCCGATCTGGAACGTGACAGCGATTTGCTGGAAATCGCCCGCGATACTGCCGACCGATTGCTGCGTGAGCAGCCTGAGGCGGCGGCAGCTCACTTGATGCGGTGGATGGGGCGGGCGCAAGAATACGTCAAGGTATAATGGCCGTGTGAAAACCCGAGCCAGGCATTTCCCTTCGCGTTCCGTGTGGCTGCCCAAGCCGGCAGGCAGCGGTGCATACCGCCATTGGCTGATGGATCCAGGCTCGCTGACGCTGCGTTTGCAGGCGAGCTGCCGGATTTTTTCGGTAACGCAGGTGATGCAGCGTTGGGGGCGTCCACAGGTAGACGAATCAACGATCCTTGGCATGCGTTCGCATCATCGTGCATGGTTGCGCGAGGTCTGCCTTAACTGTGACGGCCAGCCGGTAGTGTTCGCGCATAGTGTATTGCCTCGCAACAGCTTGAAAGGTAAATGGCATTCCCTTGGACGGCTGGGCGCGCGCCCATTGGGGGCAGCCCTGTTCGCCGATGCCGGTGTGGTGCGTACGCCGCTGGCCTACCGTAAACTGCTGCCCAGGCACGCCCTGTACCAGCGTGCCGTGATTGCACTACAGGACAAGCCGCCCTGCTTGTGGGCGCGCCGTTCGGTCTTTACATTGCAACGGGCGTCCATCATGGTGACGGAAGTATTTCTGCCGGGAGTGCTGGAGTTATGAGGAATATGAAGGGGCTGAACGAGCGGCTCGATGCCTATGAGCGCCTGATGCGGCTGGACAAGCCGATCGGAATTCTGCTGTTACTGTGGCCGACGTTATGGGCGCTGTGGATATCGGGCATGGGGCATCCCAACTGGATCATCGTCTGGATTTTCCTGCTCGGCACAGTGCTGATGCGTTCCGCCGGTTGTGTGATGAACGATTACGCCGATCGTCATTTTGATCCGCATGTCGAACGCACCAGAACCCGTCCGCTGGCAACCGGCGAGGTGAGCGGGCGAGAAGCGTTGCTGCTGGCGGCGGGATTGAGTCTGCTAGCCTTCTGCCTGGTATTGTTTCTCAACAATCTG
>DAIDAS010000119.1 GCA_027310505.1 bacterium | reverse complement strand
CCCTCTACCTTCAAATCAAGGACAGCCTTGAGCCTTGCCCGCTGTGCATTTTCCAGCGCATTGCGTTCATGGCGCTGGGCACGTTGTTTCTGGTGGCTGCCCTGCACAATCCGCAGGGGATATGGCGGCGGGTGTATGGCGGCCTTCAGTTTGTCGCGGCGGCCGTGGGCGCGGGCATCGCCATCCGCCATATCTGGATACAGAATCACGCCGATGAAGTGATGGCAGAGTGCGGCGCCGGGGTGGAATACCTGTTCGAGCATTTTCCCTTGCGCAAATTTTTGCAGCTGGTATTCAAGGGGACCGGCGAGTGTTCCGCCATTGACTGGAAACTGCTCGGCTTCACGATCCCGGAACTGTCGCTGGCGGCGTTCACGGGATTGGGCATTTATGCAATCGTGCTGATGCTGGCGCGCAAGCCATGAGTGACGAAGGAAAATCGCTGCTGACGCCGGCTCCCGATTTCGGTGCGCCGCTGGATTTGCTGCATGCATGTCACGGCCGCATTGAGACGCAATGCGCCACGCTGCTCAAGCTGCCGGGGCATATTCAGGTGCACGGCGCCGATACGCAGGCACGGCAGGCGGCAACGGCGATCGTGCGCTACTTTTCCAGCGCCGGCCAACATCATCATGAAGACGAGGAGCAGGACTTGTTTCCCCTTGTCCGTGAGCATGCAGCCACAAACGGCGATGACCGGATGCTGGCGCTGCTGGATAACCTCTCCGTCCAGCATCGTGACATGGAGGCTGCGTGGCAAGCGCTGCTGCCGTGGCTGGAACCCCTTTCGCGCGGGGAGCCGTCGATGTGCGATGCGGCGGGAATTGCGCGTTTTACCGCGCTGTATCGGGCCCATATTGCCCTGGAGGAACAAACCTTGCTGCCCTATGGCCGCAAGGCCTTGCAGGCGGACCAGCTGGCGGAACTGGGTCGACGCATGGCGCTTCGCCGCGGCATCATCTGGCCCAAGGATTGAATTAAGAACGGAATCATGTTTAACACCATAGAACATTTTGTCGGCGGCACGCCGCTGATCCGGCTGCAACGCATGCCTGGCAACACCAGCAATACGATCCTGGTGAAACTGGAAGGCAATAACCCGGCCGGTTCGGTCAAGGACAGGCCGGCGCTCTCCATGATCTCGCGTGCCGAAGCCCGGGGCGACATCAAGCCGGGCGATACCCTAATCGAGGCGACCAGCGGCAATACCGGCATCGCGCTGGCCATGGCGGCCGCCATCAAAGGCTACAGGATGATCCTCGTGATGCCAGAGAACCAGAGCATCGAGCGCCGCCAGACCATGAAGGCCTACGGCGCAGAGCTGGTGCTGACGCCCAGGGAAGGCAGCATGGAAGCCGCCCGCGATGTGGCGGAAAAGATGCAGGCTGCCGGGCAGGGCATCATTCTCGACCAATTTGCCAATGCCGATAATCCGGAGGCGCACTATGAGGGCACTGGCCCCGAAATCTGGCGCGATACGGGTGGAAAAATTACGCATTTCGTCTCCAGCATGGGCACTACTGGCACGATTATGGGCACGTCGCGATACCTCAAGGAAATGAACCCGGCGATCCAGATTATCGGCGTGCAACCCGGAGCCGGCGCGCAGATTCCGGGTATCCGCAAGTGGCCGATGGAATACCTGCCGAAGATCTGCGACTTCTCGCGCATCGACCGCATGATCGATGTCGGCCAGAAGGATGCCGAAGAAACCACCCGCCGTCTGGCGCGGGAAGAAGGCATCTTTGCCGGTATTTCCTCCGGCGGCGCGTTGTTTGCGGCACTGCAATTATCGCGCGAAGTGGAAAACGCGGTGATCGTTTCCATCGTTTGCGACCGGGGAGACCGCTATCTTTCTACCGGAGTGTTCCCGGAATGACCCGCGGCCGCGCACTGCGGCTGTTGTTCGCGTGCCTGCTGGGGCTGCCTCTCCCTGCATTTGCCGTCAGTCAGGTCGAAATCCATGTCGGCCAGATCCAGTATGCAGGGGCCGAGGTGGGAAATCTCTCCGCCACCCTAGACATGCGCGGCCGCTGGCAGGGCCGGGCGGTATTGAACCAGGGCGACCTGTCGCGTCTGGCACAGGCGTATCCGCTGCCCGTCAATGTCACCAAGGGCACTGTCAATGGCCAGGCGGCGTTTTCCGGCGAAGGCCGGGAGATTCGCCGTATCCAGGCCGAGGTCGAGGTGCGGGATGCCGCCTTCGCCGATGCCGAGGGCCTGCACGCGGGTGAAAAGGTGGGCGGTCATCTGACCGTGGATGCAACGTGGTCCGGTGCTCAATGGAGTTGGTCCGGTGCGCTCGACTGGAATGCCGGCGAGGTGTTCTGGCAGCCCTTGTATATCGCCAAGGGGGGAGTGTCGTTTCAGGGCAAGGGCCTATTGGCGGATGACTTGTTGACGCTGGAGCGCGGCAAGCTTTCCCTGGCGGATATCGGCGAGGTTTCGCTTGCCTGCGAGTGGCGTCGGTCCGACAACAAAATCCAGTCGCTGGAAGTCGAAGCCGGCAATCTGGACACGGCCAATGCTTACCCTTTGCTGATCAAGCCTTTCATGGAAAAAACCTTGCTCGGCAACCTCGAGATGGCGGGGCGGGTGGATGTCAGCGCCAGTATGCGCGAGGGCGACCTGTCAGAGTTCAACGTTGTTTTGCGCGACTTCGACGTGGCTGACAAGGACGGCCGCTTTGCCCTGTACAAGGTCAACGCC
>DAIDAS010000111.1 GCA_027310505.1 bacterium | reverse complement strand
TTCGAGGCGAACATCGAGACGCTGCGCAAGATCGTCACCCCCTCCCGCATCTGCGCGGTGATGAAGGCGGATGCCTATGGCAACGGCATCGCGCTGCTGATTCCCTCGATCATGTGCAGGGCGGTGACAAAACCAGCCACTGGAACGCCAGCGAAGTGCTGAGCGTGGCGGAGTAAAAACCGGCCAGTGGTAAGGCTGCCCTTTTGAGGGCGGCCGGGATGTATGCCGTGGAAGTTTACGCGAGTGTTCGGCAGTTTGTGTTTGTGCAGGGGCGCAGCCAGCGAGAGGCCGCGCGGGTATTTGGATTAAGCCGGGAGACGATTGGCAAGATCTGCCGATTTTCACTGCCACCTGGCTATACGCGCACGAAGCCGGTGGAGAAGCCGAAGCTGGGGCCTTTGCTGCCGGTGGTTGACGCGATTTTGGAAGGTGACCGGACGGCGCCGGTCAAGCAGCGACACACGGCGAAGCGGATCTTCGAGCGGCTGCGCGATGAATATGGCTATGGCGGCGGCTACACGGTGGTGAAGGACTATGTCCGGCTGAGCCGGGTGCGTGGCCGCGAGACATTTGTGCCGCTGGCGCACCCACCGGGGCATGCGCAGGTGGATTTTGGCGAAGCGGTGGGCGTGATTGGCGGTGTGGAGCAGAAGATCCACTTCCTGTGCATGGATTTGCCGCAGTCCGATGCCTGTTTCGTGAAGGCTTTCCCGCGCGAGACGACCGAGGCATTTCTGGATGGGCATGTATCGGCCTTCGACTTCTTTGGCGGCATTCCCCAGTCGATCCTCTACGACAACACGACGATTGCGGTGGCCAAGATTCTGGGGGACGGCAAGCGTGAGCGCACACGTGCCTTCAGCGAGCTGGTCAGCCACTACCTGTTTTCTGACCGCTTCGGCCGACCCGGCAAGGGGAATGACAAGGGCAAGGTCGAAGGGCTGGTCAAATACGCGCGCCGCAACTTCATGACGCCCAAGCCGCAGGCGGCGAGCTATGACGCACTGAACGCGGCTCTTTTGGAGCGCTGTCATGCGCGGCAAGGCGAACGTGCTGGCCGCCATGCCCAGACCATCGGTGAGCGCATGGTTGCTGACGTTGCGGCGCTACGCCCACTACCGCCGGTGCCATTGGAGCCATGCGAGAGGCGCAGCGCCCGTGTGTCATCGACGGCGCTGGTGCGGTATCGCGGCAATGATTACTCGGTGCCCACAAGGTTTGGGTTCCAGGATGTGGTGGTGAAGGGCTTCGTGGACGAGGTGGTGATCCTGTCCGGCGCCGAGGAGATCGCCCGCCATGTGCGCAGTTATGGCAGCGGCGATTTTGTGGCCGATCCGCTGCATTATCTGGCGCTGATCGAGACAAAGCCGAATGCTCTCGATCAGGCGGCTGCACTGCAGAATTGGGCCTTGCCCGATGTCTTTGCCCACCTGCGGCAATTGCTGGAGGGACGCATGGGCCGCAAGGGCAAGCGCGAGTATATCCAGGTCTTGCGCTTGCTGGAAGCGATGCCCATGGCCGTGGTGACCCATGCTGTCACTCAGGCGATCCACATGGGCGCGATCAGCTTTGATGCGGTGAAGCAGATCGCACTGGCCAGGATGGAACGGCGGCCCGCCAGGCTTGACCTGACGACCTATCCCCACCTGCCAAGGCTGGATGTGAAGGTCACGCAGGCGGCTGATTATGCGGCTCTGATGCCCCAGGTCTCGAAGGAGATGGCAGCATGAGCCGGGCGCCCGATGACAACCTGCCCACCGGCACCACCGCTGGTGCGCCACAGGTGCTGCTGGCCCACCACCTCAAGCAACTCAAACTGCCGACCGTTTTGCGCGAATATGAGAAAGTAGCCCGGGAGTGCGCGCGTGATGGTGTCGATCATCCCCGCTATCTACTGCGCCTGATCGAACTGGAACTGATCGACCGTGAGCGGCGCACTGTCGAACGCCGGATCCGTGCTGCCCGGTTCCCGGCCGTCAAAAGCTTCGATACCTTCGACTTCACCGCCATCCCCAGCCTCAACAAGATGCTGACGCTGGATCTGGCGCGCTGCGAATATATCCTGCGGCGCGAGAATATCATTGCGCTGGGCAATAGCGGGACGGGCAAAACCCATGTGGCGCTCGCCCTGGGGCTGGCCGCCTGCCAGAAGGGCTTCACCGTGACCTTCACCACCGCCGCGGCGCTGGTGAACCAGTTACTGGAAGCCCGCGACGAGAAGCGGCTGCTCAAGATGCAGCGCGAGTTGGCTGCAGTGAAGCTGCTGATCATCGACGAACTGGGTTACGTCCCGCTCTCGCCCACCGGCGCGGAGCTGTTGTTCGAGACCTTCTCCCAGCGCTACGAACGCGGCTCCACCATCGTTACCTCCAACCTGCCGTTTGAGGACTGGACGCAGGTGCTTGGGTCCGAGCGCCTGACCGGCGCATTGCTGGATCGTTTGACCCACCACGTCAGCATCCTGACCATGAATGGTGACAGTTACCGCCTAAAGCAGTCAGCCAGTCGCCGTCGCGCCACTGCCAGCGGGGCGGAGCAAAACCAGGCCACCGTCGACGAAAACTGACCCATCAAAACGGCCAAAAGCAAAGGGCCCCGATCGGGGCCCTTTGCTTTGCACCTGCCGCAACATCAGTGGCCTACTTTTACTCCGCCACAGTGGCCGGTTTTTGCTCCGCCGTTGACAGATGGTCTCGACCCGCGATTCTGACAGGCTGATCAGGCTTGCCAATTTGCTGGAGGTCGAACGCTTGGTCCTGATGGGTGATCCCAAGCAGCTTGGTGCGGTTGAAGCTGGCAAGCCCTTCGCGCTGGCACTTGCGGCGGGCACAGAGACCGCGCGCATGGAGACCAATCTGCGCGCACGGTCGGAGACGCTGAAGCTTGCGCAGTCCGCAGCCCAGCAG
>DAIDAS010000109.1 GCA_027310505.1 bacterium | reverse complement strand
GACCGACGCAGAGCCGCGCCTTATCCCCGCCCTGCTGCTCAAGGCAGAAGGCGACAAGTTACTCATCCTGCAAGCCGGCGAGGCTGCGCCGCAGACCATCGGCAGCGCCGACCTCGCAGCGCGCAGCGCCGGCCCCCTGTTGTTCTGCGCTCCCGCGGATGAAGAACCGGCCGATCCGGCTGCCCCGACCAAGCAACCTTTTGGTTTCCGCTGGTTCATTCCAGAACTGCTCAAGCACCGCAAAATCTGGAGCGAAGTTCTGCTCGCTTCGCTGTTCATCCAGATCATTGCGCTGGCGACCCCGCTATTCACCCAGGTCATCATCGACAAGGTCGTGGTCCACCACAGCCTGTCCACCCTCATTGTCATTGCCGTCGCGCTGGGCGTATCGCTCATCTTCAATTCGGCATTAAGCTGGGTCAGGCAATATCTCGTCCTGCACACCGGCAACCGCATGGATGCCGTGCTCGGTCACCGCGTATTCTTCCACCTGCTGCACCTACCCATGCGCTACTTCGAACATCGCCCCACCGGCACCATGGTGGCACGGCTGCACGGCGTGGAAACGATCAGGGAATTCCTGGCGGGCGGGCTGGTGACCCTGCTGCTCGACTTCCCATTCCTGATCATTTTTCTTGCCCTCATGTTCTGGTACAGCTGGCAACTTACCCTCATCTCGGTCGTCAGCTTGCTGTTGATCACCATCATCAGCATTGTCGTCACCCCCATGATCCGCGCCAGGCTCAACCGCCAGTTCTTACTCGGCGCTCGCAACCAGGCTTTTGTGACCGAATACGTATCCGGCATGGAGACGGTCAAATCCCTGCAGCTTGAACCACAACTGGAACGCCGCTACGGCGACTACCTTGCAAGCTACCTTGCCGCCGGGTTCGACAGTCGCAAGCTCTCCAACACCTACAATACCGTCGCCAACAGCATCGACCAGGCGCAGACCATCGCTATCCTGTGCGTCGGCGCCTGGCTGGTCATGCACAACGGCAGCCTGACCATCGGCCAGCTGATCGCCTTTCAGATGTTCTCCAGCAGGCTGTCGCAGCCTGTACTCCGGCTTGTTGGGCTGTATCTCGAATTCCAGCAAGCCAACATCTCGGTCCAGAGACTGGGCGATATCCTTGATGCCCCCGTTGAACCCTACACCCTGATCCCCGCCAGATCAGGTGGCGGCCAGGGCGAGATACAGGTCCAGGGCTTGAGTTTCAGGTATGGCGAAGACCGCCCATGGCTCTACCGCGAACTGGATTTCAACCTGCCGGCCGGGCGCTGCGTGGTCATCATGGGGCCCTCCGGCTGCGGCAAAAGCACCTTTGCCAAACTCCTGCTGGGTTTCTACCAACCCCAGGAAGGCAGCATCCTGCTCGATGGCCGCGACATACGCCACCTCTCCGCCAACGAGTTGCGCGCCAATTTCGGCGTGGTGCCGCAAGAAACAGTACTGTTCTCCGGCACCATCTATGAAAACCTCAGCATGGCCAACCCCCATGCCAACTTCGAAAATATTGTCCATGTCTGCAAACTGGCCGAGATACACGACGCCATCGAAGCCCTGCCCCAAGGTTACCAGACTGAAATCGGCGAACACGGTTCCGGGCTCTCCGGCGGGCAAAAGCAACGCATCGCCATTGCCCGGGCGCTGCTACGCCAGCCGCGTATCCTCATTTTTGATGAATCGGTGAGTCACCTCGACCCGCACACCGCCGAGCAGTTCGCCAAAACCGTCAACCGGCTCAAGGGCAAGGTCGGCATGCTGTTCATCACCCACCAGATGCCGAAGGGTTTGCAGGCAGACGGCGTCATCCACCTTGGCGGCGGCCATCTTGCTCCCGTAAGCGCCCATAAAGACGATGTTGCATCGTAATTCCATGCACAAGCCTGGCGGGGATATGTCGCGGCTGCGGGTGCTGATCCTGCACCAGAACTTCCCCGGCCAGTTCCGGCATATCGCTTTGCATCTGGCAACGCGACCCGATGTCGAAGTGGTCGGCCTCGGCCACGAAACTGCGCCGGGCATGGATGGTGTTCGCTGGTTCAAGTACAAACGACATCGCCAGGTAGCTTCAACGGCGCACCCGTACACCAAGCAGATGGAATCTGCCGTGCTGCACGGCCAGGCCGTGGCGCGCGTACTTATCAGGCTCAAACAGCAAGGCTTTACTCCGGATGTCGTACTTGCCCATCCGGGTTGGGGCGAGACACTCTATTTGCGCGAAATTTTCCCTGACACCCGGTTGATCCATTTCTGCGAGTGGTACTACAGCACGCAAGATGCCGATGTCGGATTCGACCCGGAATTCCCCGTTGAGCTTGACGGGCGTCTGCGCGTCACCACCTGGAATGCCCTGCACCTGCTCAACCTTGAGCATTGCGACCACGCCATCAGCCCCACCTTCTGGCAAAAAAACCGCCATCCGGAAACTTACCAGCCGCGCATCGATGTGATCCACGAAGGCGTCGATACCGAAAACCTGGGCCCCGATCCACAAGCGCAGCTGGTTTTGCCCCATGGGACTGTACTATCGGCAGGACAACCCATTGTCACCTACGTGGCACGCAACCTCGAACCCTACCGCGGTTTTCACATCTTCATGCGGGCGCTGCCCAAACTGCTTGAGGCGCACCCGACGTGCCAGGTGGTTATTGTCGGCGGTGACGGTGTGAGTTACGGCAGC
>DAIDAS010000106.1 GCA_027310505.1 bacterium | reverse complement strand
ACTCGATACTGAATGCGCCATCTATGCCCTCGACGTGCGGGATGCCATCGGCCTGCAACAGGCGGCGGCAGATTTCATGCGGCGATTCGGTGTGCCTGATATCGTCATTGCCAATGCAGGCGTCAGCCGCGGGACCCTGCCCGATCCGGCCGAGGATATGCCTGCTTTTCAGGCCGTATTCGACATCAATGTGATGGGCATGGTGCATACCTTCCAGCCATTCATGCAGGCGATGCGGCAGGCCGGTATCGGTAGTCTCGTCGGCATCGCCAGTGTGGCGGGCCTGCGCGGCTTGCCGGGTTCCGGCGCTTACAGTGCCTCCAAGGCGGCGGCAATCAGTTATCTGGAAAGTCTGCGGGTGGAGCTTGCCGGAAGCGGGGTCAGTGTCACGACGATTTGTCCCGGTTTTATCCGCACGCCGATGACCGAAGTAAACCCTTACCGCATGCCATTCCTGATGGATGCCGAGGTTGCCGCGCGCAAGATGGCACGGGTGATCGAGCAGCGACGACGCTATGTGATCCTGCCGTGGCAGATGGCCCTGGTCGGCCGATTGATGCGGTTGTTGCCGGCCTGGCTGTGGGACGCGCTGACCAGGAATTTCAAGCGCAAGCCGCGTGCCGTCTGAAGCGGGTCGCTAGGGGTTGAAAAACCCCCTGCCGATCAGTTCTTCTGCCAGAGCGTTGTAATCCTTTGCGCCCTGGCCGTGCGGGGCGTAGGAAAACACATCCTTGCCGTGAACCGGGCTCTCGGCGAGGCTCACCGTTTCCGAGATGCGCGTTTCGCACAGATCGTTGCCATAGTGCTCGCGCAGCTTGTCGAAAATATCGTAGGACAGGCGTCGCCGCGAATCGAAACGGGTGATCACGATGCGTCGTTCGATGCGCTTGCCCAGAGGCTTTTCCAGCACCTTGAGCGCGGCGTCCAGCCGATTCACGCCTTGCAGCGAGAGATAATCCGCGGATACCGGGATCAGCAGGCGCTGCGAGGCGAAGACTGCGTTGAGGGAAAGCACCCCCAGCATCGGCGAGCAGTCGATCAGTACCGGGATCATTTCATCCGGCAGCAGTTCCTGCGTCAGGCCGTTTTTCAGGGCATGGGTAATGTTGGGGTTGCGGCCATACAGCGAATCGATCTTGAACAGCTCCATGTGCGCGGGAATCAGATGCGCTCCGCTGGGCAGTTCGTGCATGATCTGCGACAGCGGTTTCTGTTCGCTGTAGAACGCGTAGACGGTATCGCTGCTGGGGAGGTTGCGTATGCCGCTGGACAGCGTCAGGTGTGCCTGCGGATCGAGATCGATGCCGAGCGGAAATTTTCCTCGGCGTGCCAGTGCGGCAATCAGGTTGAGCGATGTAGTCGTCTTGCCGACCCCACCTTTCTGATTGAACACCGCGACGACCGACATGGCTTCTCCTATTCGACTGTGACTGATTTCGCCAAATTGCGGGGCTTGTGGCTGCGGCCGCTGCTCCGCAGCTTAACATCGGCATTGCCGATGTTAGCCTTCACCGCAAGCCTTGCAGCGTATGGATATTTATTATGCAATTTCAATAGGTTACTCAACGGTAACGGATTTCGCCAGATTGCGGGGCTTGTCCACATCCGTCCCCTTAAGCAGTGCCGCATGGTAGGCCAGCAATTGTACCGGGATCGTATGGACGATGGGTGAAAGCACCCCCACATGCCGCGGCGTGCGGATGACGTGCACGCCCTCGCTCTCGGTGAAGTGACTGTCCAGATCCGCAAACACGAACAGCTCGCCGCCACGGGCGCGTACTTCCTGCATGTTGGATTTGACTTTCTCCAGCAGGGCATCATTCGGTGCGATAACCACCACCGGCATTTCTTCGTCCACCAGGGCCAGCGGGCCGTGCTTGAGTTCTCCGGCAGGATAAGCCTCGGCGTGGATGTACGAGATTTCCTTGAGTTTGAGAGCGCCTTCCAGCGCGATCGGGTAATGAATCCCGCGGCCGAGGAACAGCGCGTGTTGTTTTGTGGCAAGCAGCTTCGCCCATTCGCGAATCTGCGGTTCCAGATTCAGCGCGTGCTGTACGCTGACCGGCAGTTGGCGCAACGCTTCGAGATACGCAAGTTCTTGTGTCGTCGAGAGCAAGCCGCGCTGCTTGGCCAGCGTTGCCGTCAGCGTGAACAGGCCCAGTAGCTGCGTGGTAAATGCCTTGGTCGAAGCCACTCCGATCTCGGCCCCGGCGCGCGTGTGGAACACCAGCCTTGATGCGCGTGGAATGGCGCTTTCCGGCACGTTGCAAATCGCCAGTGTCAGATTCTGGCCCAGCGCTATGGCGTGCTTGAGCGCCTCCATCGTATCCAGCGTTTCGCCGGATTGGGAAATGGTGATGATCAGCTGCTTAGGGTTGGGCACTGATTCGCGGTAGCGATATTCGCTGGCGATCTCGACCGAAGTCGGAATGCGGGCAATGCTTTCCAGCCAGTATTTGGCCGTTAATCCGGCGTAATAGCTGGTGCCGGCCGCCAGGATCAGCACGCTGTCAATGTCCTCGAAAACTTGTGCCGCGTCTTTGCCGAAAAGGGCGGCGCTGAAGCCCCCGTCGTCAATCAAGGCTTCCATGGTGTCGGTCAGCGCGCGCGGCTGCTCGTGCACCTCTTTTTGCATGAAGTGCGTGTAAGGGCCAAGCTCCATCGAGGCCAGCGAAACATCGCTGACATGCACCTTGCGTGCTGCAGGGGTGCCTTTGCTGTCGAGCAGCGTGATGCCATCCTGGCGGATTTCGGCAACATCGCCGTCTTCCAGGTAGATGACGCGGCGCGTGACGGAAAGAATGGCGGAAACATCCGATGCCGCAAAATTCTCGCCTTCGCCCAAGCCGATCAGCAGCGGGCAGCCTTGGCGTGCGCACACCATCCGGTCG
>DAIDAS010000103.1 GCA_027310505.1 bacterium | reverse complement strand
TCATAAAGCCACGAGATCAGCGCGGGGGCTGCTTGCTGAACGGCGTCGGAAAGCGGGCCGTAGGCGGCCAGATGGTGCAGTACGATAAGTTGCGAGGCGATCGCCTTGAAGGCGTCGATGACCGGAAAACGAGCGGCTTGGTCTTTCATGGGGCCGGCATTATAAAGGCTCCGGCCCGGGATTTCACCTTTAAATGATCAACTCTGGCTGGCTGCCCGGCAAATCGGCACGAAATCCTGGGCGGAGAGCGAGGCTCTGCCGATCAGGCCGCCATCGATATCCGGCATGGCGAAGAGTTGCGCCGCATTGGCGGGGGTGACGCTGCCGCCGTAAAGGATTCGCACTTGTGCGGCCACCTGGGCATCGCAACGGGCGATCCGCTTGCGGATGAATTCGTGCACTTCCTGTGCCTGTTGCGGCGTGGCCGGCTTGTCGCTTCCCACTGCCCAGAGAGGTTCGTAAGCGAGCACCGCGTTCTCGAGCACGTGCGGGCCATAGCGGCGGATGATCGAATCCAGCTGGCGGCCCACAATGTATTCGGTCCAGTCCGATTCGCGCTCTTCCGAGGATTCTCCCATGCAGAAAATGGGCACCAGGCCTGCTTCAAGCGCGGCATTGAAGCGGGCGGCCGCAGTGTCGTCGGTTTCATGGAACAGGTTGCGACGCTCGGAATGGCCGACGATGACATGCGTGCAGCCGTAATCGACCAGCATGGCCGGTGAAACGGCGCCTGTCAGCGCACCGTCATTGGTAGAGCACATGTTCTGTGCCCCCCAGGCGACATTGGTGCCCTGCAGCAGCGATTGCGCCTGGCACAGATATGGGTAGGGAACGCACACGACGCAATCAGCCGCATCCAGATTCCGAACGCCTGCAACGACATCCGCCAGCAACACTTTATTGCTGGCGATGCTGCCGTGCATTTTCCAGTTACCTACGACAAGTTTGCGACGCATCATTTTTTTCCGGTTGATCCTGTTTAGCTTGATGGTACTGATCAGAACCGTGCCGGTCAAAGGAAAGTGGGCAAGCTTCATCAGATTGTCATACAGGTGGCGAATCATGCAGCAGCTTTCCGGACATTCTTCGGGAAATCGCGGCCACAGTCGCGATCAGGACACAATCCTGGCATGAAAAATCCCAAAAGGAGCAGCCGCGATGGAGATGGAAATCATGGGCATGATGCAAACAGCGCAACACTATTCCCTGATGAGCCTGATGTACGGCCATCAATATCACCAGCAGCAGGATTTACAGACGCCGGGTTTCCACGACATGGGGCTGTTGCAGCAGCAGGTTCTGGTCAGCCATATCGAGGATTTCTGCGATTGTGTCTGAGCAATCGCAGTCGGGCCTATCTCAGGAAGCCCTGATCCTTTAGTGCTTCACGCAGCTCTTCTTCCACCAGCCGGTAACCTGCCGCATTGGGGTGGATCTGATCAGACTTGAGCGTGTTTTTGGCCAGCACGTCCGAAAGCACGTCCGGTATGACGGGTGTCTGGGTTTCCTTGCCGATCTTTTCGTAAATAGGATCGTCCGAAAGACTGCCGACCGCGGCACCGAACAGGTTGGGTCTCGGCACCGCGAGCATGACAGCGGGAATGCCCTTAGCCTTGATCTGCGAGAGGATACTCTTGAGATTCGCACTGGTCTGTTCCACTGGCATATGGCGCAGGAAATCGTTGCCGCCAAGTTCGACCAGCACCAGTTTGGGGGTGTATTCCTCCAGCAGGTCGGGCAGGCGATTCAGACCGTCGGCTGTCGTGTCGCCGGGTACGCCAGCGTTGACGACATTCCATCCGCTCTTGCCGGCCAGCAGGGTGGGATAGTCTTCACCCTTGTTGGCGCCGGTGCCGTAGCTGACGCTGTCACCCAGCACCAGGACAGTTGCGCCGGCCGGTATGGCGTCGTGTTTGACGTGGTTGCAGGCTGTGAGCAGTAGTGTAAGCGGCAGTAAAAGGAGGAGGCGCTTCATTTAACTTCCACCGAATTCTTTTTCGTTGATCGGCCCGTAAATCAGTTCGTCCATACCCCAGAATCCACCCTTGGCATCAAGATAGTAGCGGCCGTCATCCGTAGCCTGGTACAGCGTAAAGGTGTAAACCTTGCTGTTGTAATACTTGTCTGGTTCAACGTAGATGCGCTTCAGTGTCTTGTTCGCACGGATGTTTTTCCAGTCCTGGATCTCGACCTTGGTGAATGGCAGTAGCGTCTGGCTGTCTGCCCCGAAATAATTCCGGTATTTGTGATTGATCTGCTCCTGCAGGCTGGAAGCGGCTACGGGCTCTTCGGCATATAACGGCTGTGCCATCGCCAGCATGGCGATAGAGGTCAGTGACGGGAGAGGGCGGCGCATCAGGGGTGTTCGGCAGAATGGAGGTTTGATCATTGTGACGATGGATGCAGGTTGTTTCAAGTGTGCGTGAATATGTCACTTGACACTCAAAACTAAATAACTAAACATATAGACATGTTGGTCGATCGTATCCAAAAACTACCTGATGAGTGGCGTGACGTCGCAGACCTGTTCGTGGCCTTGGGCGACGAACAGCGCCAGCGCATCCTGTTGACGTTCGAGCCGGGGGAGCGCCTCAACGTGACGCAGATTGTATCTGCCTCGGCATTGAGCCGTACCGCGGTTTCACATCACCTGAAAGTGCTGCGCCAGGCCGGTGCGCTGCAAAGCGAGAAGATCGGCAAGGAAGTGTACTTCTGGATCGACAAGCCCAACATCATTCACCTGCTGCAATGTGTGATTGATTATGTGCGGGCAGAAACGTAACCGGGCACGAAAAATCCCCAACAAGAATCAAGGGAGTCATCCGCAATGCTCAAAATCTTGCTGAAAATGGCTTTCCGGCTGTTGTTCCGCGTCAGGTTGAACGGGCGGCAACCGGCGCCAGGTGGCGGCAAGCTGCTGGTGGTTGCCAATCACGAATCGTTTCTTGACGGCCTGTTGCTGGGCCTGTTCCTGCCGTTCCGTGCTACGTTCGTGGTGCATACCACGGTGTTGCGCAATCCCTGGTTTCGCCTGATTCTGTCGCAAGTGCCTTATCTTGCTGTTGACCCTACCAGTCCGCTGGCGATGAAAAAGGTGATTAAATTGCTGGAGGCTGGTGAGCCAGTGGTGATTTTCCCGGAAGGGCGCATTACCCTGACCGGCAGCCTGATGAAAGTCTATGACGGCCCCGGTTTCGTCGCAGCAAAAACAGGCGCGACCATCCTGCCGGTTCGGCTGGATGGTCCGGCGCGCTCCTATTTCAGCAGGCTGTCCGGCAACTATCCACGCAGCCTGTTTCCACGGATTACCTTGTCTTTTCTCGAGACTACGAGCATTCCCTTGCCGAATGCGCCCACAGCCAAGCTGCGCCGTCGCATGTCGGGCGAGGCCATGCGGCGCCTGATGCAGGAAATGCTATTCAAGTCGTACCCGGTGCAGACCCTGTTCAGCGCATTTCTGGATGCGATCAATGTGCATGGGCGCAAGACGCGTTTGCTGGAGGATATGCGGCAGGAGGAAGAAAGCTACGGCGAACTGCTGGTACGCAGTCTGGCATTCGGGCGCATGGTGAGAAAAATCTCCGCCCCCAATGAAACGGTCGGCGTGCTGCTGCCCAATGTCAGCAGCACGATTTGCCTGATCTTCGGCATGAGCGCGATGCGACGCGTTCCGGCCATGCTCAATTACACGGCGGGTACGGCCGGCATGCAGAATGCCTGTATTGCCGCCAACATCGAAACCATCGTTACTTCGCGCCAGTTCCTGGAGGCTGCCAAGCTCAATGAAACGGTAGCGGCGATTCAGGGGGTTGATGTGGTCTTTCTGGAAGACCTGCGCGGGCAGTTCGGCTGGCTCGACAAGCTCTGGCTGCTGGGGTATGCGCGCTGGTTCCCGTCTGCCGTGGATCAGTCGGGGCATCCGGATGAACCTGCCGTGGTGCTGTTTACTTCCGGCTCGGAAGGCAAGCCCAAAGGCGTGGTGCACAGCCATCACGGGGTGCTGGCCAACATTGCGCAGATTCGCGCCGTGATCGACTTCAGCCCGGCCGACAAATTCATGATTGCGCTGCCGCTGTTTCATGCGTTCGGCTTCACTTGTGGCGCCATCATGCCGCTGGTCACGGGGTCGAGGATGTTCCTGTACCCATCGCCGCTGCATTACCGCATTATCCCTGAGATCATTTATGACCGCGGTTGCTCCGTACTGTTCGGTACCAGTACTTTTTTAGGCAACTACGCCCGTTTCGCGCACCCTTACGACTTTTACAAACTGCGTTACGTTGTAGCCGGGGCAGAAAAACTCAATGAGGAAGTACGCAAAACCTGGATGGAAAAATTTGGCATCCGCATTCTCGAAGGTTACGGTGCAACGGAATGCGCGCCGGTGCTGGCGGTCAATACCCCCATGGCCTATCGTTCCGGCACGGTTGGCCCGCTGTTGCCGGGGCTGGAGCTGAAAGTGGAAATCGTCCCCGGCATCGAACGCGGTGGACTGTTGTCGGTGCGCGGGCCCAACGTCATGCTTGGTTATTACCTGTACGACAACCCCGGCGTGCTGCAACCGCCGGCCGGAGGCTGGTACGCCACCGGCGACGTGGTGGAAATCGACCCCGACGGTTTCGTGCGTATCCTCGGTCGCGTCAAGCGATTTGCGAAGGTGGCCGGGGAAATGGTGTCGCTGGAAACGGTGGAGCAGATCGCAAACCTGGCATCCCCTGACAACCGGCATGCCGCCACCATACAGGCGGATCCGCTGCGCGGTGAAAACATCGTGCTCTATACTTCCGATGCCGTGCTTACCCGTGAAGCGCTGCAAGCGGCGGCGCGCGAACTGGGCAGCCCGGAGCTCGCCATTCCACGCAAGATTGTCACACTGAAGGAACTGCCGTTGCTAGGCACCGGAAAAACCGATTACGTCACCCTGAAACTGATGGCGGAGACAGCCTGATGCAACCTCGTCAACTCTTGCGGCGCCTGCTTTATCTGGTCGTCATTGGCTACGTGCTGTTTTGTGTCGGAATCTATTTCATGCAGCGCACGCTGCTGTTCCCCGCCTATGCGGCGCTGCCGGTGGGCGATAATTGGCAGCCGACGGTGGGCGCGCTGCACGAACAAACCATGCTTGACGGGCAGTGCGGCAAGCTGCATGCAGTGTTGTGGCGCATCGCCGGCGACAAGGGGACGGTGCTGGTATTCCATGGCAATGGGGAAAGTGTTGCCAACGTGGAAGGCGAAGTCGCCATGTTCCATGAGCTCGGATACAGCGTCATGGCCTGGGATTATCCCGGCTATGGCCGTTCCACTCCATGCTGGTTTACCGAAAGCGATCTGCTGCAGGATGCAGAAACGGCATACCTGTGGCTGAAACAGAAAACGCCCGACTCGCGCATCGTGCTCTACGGCCACTCGGTGGGAACGGGGCTTGCGCTGTATGTGGCGAGCCGGCATCCCAACCATCGCGTGTTGCTGGTTTCGCCCTATGACGCGCTGGTCAATGTGGCCCAGGACCATATGCCATGGCTCGTCCCGGTCAACCTGTTAATACGCTATCCGCTTCATGCCGACCGCTGGATAGGCCGGGTACATGGGTCCATTTATGCGCTGCATGGTCTGGCAGATACCCTGATCGCCCCGCAGCACGCGGTGGCGCTGCTGCATCACGCCAATGGCAATGCCGACATCGAATGGGTGGTCGGCGCGAATCACAACGACCTCAGTCATGCCGAGAATAACCGGCGCTGGCTTGCAAGCAAGTTGTTAACGCAATAGGGGCATGAAAAACATGAGTAACGGGCTCTTCGCGCGCGGCATGGTCGCGGTATTGATCGCGCAATTCCTCTCGGCACTGGCCGACAACGCACTGCTGTTCGCCGCTATCGCCATGTTGCAGGCGCATGCCGCGCCGAGTTGGCAGACGCCGTTGTTGCAGGCGGCGTTCGTGATTGCATTTATCTTGCTGGCACCTTTCGTCGGCCCGCTTGCCGATGCCTGGCCTAAGGGGCGCGTGATGCTGGTCGCCAACACCATGAAATTCGGGGGGGCGGCGTCCATGCTGCTGGGGCTGCATCCGCTGATTGCCTACAATCTGGTTGGCATCGGCGCGGCAGCGTATTCGCCAGCCAAGTACGGCATCCTCTCTGAACTGGTGAGCGCCGAAAAGCTGGTCAAGGCCAATGGCATGATGGAGGGGTCGACCATTGTGGCGATTTTGCTGGGTGCGGTACTGGGTGGGAAGCTGGCCGATGCCTCGGTGAATACGGCATTGCTTGCCATCTGTGTCTGCTATTTGCTGGCTGCCGGGGCGAATGCCCTGATCCCGCGCTTGCCGGTGGCGCACAGGCTTGCGCATTTTTCGCCGCAGGTCCTGGTGCGTGATTTCTGGGTGGGATTGCTGAACCTGTTTCGCGACAAGGATGCCCGCTTTTCGCTGCTGGGCACCAGCGTGTTCTGGGGTGCTGGTTCCACCTTGAGGCTGTTGCTGGTGGCTTGGGTGCCGGTGGCGCTTGGAGTTGCCGACCTTAGCCTGCCTGCCAATCTCAGCGGCGCGGTGGCGATTGGTATCGCCTTTGGCGCAGCCGGGGCCGCCAGTTTCGTTACGCTGGACAAGGTCAACCGCGCGCTGCCGGCTGGCATCCTGATTGGCCTGGTCATCGTTATTTTTGCCCACACGACCAGTCTTTACGCCGCAATCGCGCTACTGGTGCTGGTGGGAGCGTGTGGCGGCTTCTATGTGGTGCCGCTCAACGCCCTGCTGCAGGAGCG
>DAIDAS010000107.1 GCA_027310505.1 bacterium | reverse complement strand
CTATTGTAGCGCACCCCACAGGCGCCCCGACCACTATCCGCGACATGACAATCGTGTGGGCAAAGCGTACAGAGCACTTCACCGCCGGCTAGAGATTCGTAGAACCTTGCTTCATACAACGTTTCCATTGATAAGCTCCCTACATCAGTAGAGGTGGAAAGGTAAACGTGCAAAAAAGGACCTTAATATCCCGCCTCCCCGATTTCATTCGATGAGGGCGACAATGGTCTCCGCTACTCGTAGTGCAGGAACTCCTCTGCCAGCGAGTCGGCGCCAAAGCGGGTGATCAGTGCCTCGATCTCCGTCTGCAGGGTCTCGTCCTCGTCATCGTCCAGCACGCCCTCGCCGACCAGTCGTGTCAGCAGGCCAGCGATCATGGCCTCCCGCACCGCGGCCAGCGTCGGTGGATTTTCCCGGTTCTCTTCATTCATCACAGCCTCGATCACCCGCGAAAGCGCTTCGCTGGCACTGGTCTGGGAGAAGTCGACTGCCAGAGCATCCTTGCCGTATTCCTCGATCAGGGCATTGAGTTCATCCAGTACCGAATCGGAGATGTCGAAGTGGTGCATGCGTTCCGCAGCGATGAACGGGCCCGGCAGCATATCGGCCAAGAAGGTGCGTACTTGCTCCAGGGTGGGGGGCTGATCGAGGTTCGGGTCGCTCACCCGGCTTTCGATGAGAGCGGACAATTGAGGACTGACGCGGGCTGCAGCGTAGATAGGGTTACGTATCATGGCATTTTCCTCAGTGCCTGACGTCACAAGGGATGACGCTCTGTATCGCAGCGTCACCATGTCTGGTATGGAAAGCAATCTCCACTACCGCACTTCGACTTTGATTCTATGCCGATTCCGGCAAGATACAACCTCTGCCACTCGATTTCATTTACCGATTCAGGATTACAATGCAACGAGTGCAGTACCACCCGGCGCGATTCAGCACACGGAGTTTCGGATACCTACTAACCAGCCGCCATCGAACGATATGCCAGTCCACAATGCCGACATCGGCGCCATCTTCGAAGAAATCGCCGACCTGCTGGAGATCGAGGGCGCTAATCCATTCCGTATCCGCGCCTACCGCAATGCGGCGCGCATCTTGAGTGTACTCCCACAGGATGCGCGGGTGCTGCTGAAAAAAGGCGATGATCTGACACGATTGCCCGGCATCGGCGACAATCTTGCCGCCAAGATTGTCGAAATTATCGCCACCGGGAGCTGCAGCTTGTTGCAGCGGCTGCACAAGGAACTGCCGCCTGCCGTCACCGAGCTGCTCCACATCCCCGGCCTCGGCCCCAAGCGCGTCCGGGCGCTTTACCATGATCTCGACGTGCAGACCATGGAACAGTTGTACCGGGCAGCTCGCGATGGCCGCATCCGCGCCCTGCCCGGCTTTGGCGAGAAGAGCGAGCTCAACATCCTGCAGGCAGTGGAGGCGCATGTCAGCCAGGCGCGTCGCTTCAAACTGGCAACCGCAGCGCAATACGCCGAGTCGCTCACTGGGTTTTTGCAAAAGATCGCAGGCGTCAGCCAGGTCACCGTGGCTGGCAGTTTCCGCCGCATGCGCGAAACCGTGGGTGATCTCGATATTCTGGTGACAGCTTCGGAACCCGGTGTCGTGATGCAGCACTTCGCAACCTGCGACGAGGTGGCCGATGTGCTTTCAGCCGGCAGCACACGCGCCAGCGTGGTGCTGAAGTGCGGGCTGCAGGTCGATATGCGCGTGGTGGCGGAAACGAGCTACGGTGCCGCCCTGCACTATTTTACCGGCTCCAAGGCACATAACATCGCCATCCGTCGCATCGGCCAGAGGCTCGGACTCAAGGTCAACGAGTATGGTGTGTTCCGCGCTGATGCACGCATCGCCGGCGAGACCGAGGAATCGGTCTACCGTGCTGTCGGCCTACCCTACATTCAGCCGGAACTGCGGGAGGATCGCGGCGAGATCGAGGCGGCGCGTGCCGGACAGTTGCCACAACTGGTAGAACTGGCCGACCTCAGGGGCGATCTGCATGCCCACACCAAGGCTACCGACGGCCAAGATAGCCTGCGAGACATGGCACGGACGGCGCAGGCGCTGGGATTGGAATATCTCGCCATCACCGAACATTCGCGCCACCTTACCGTGGCGCACGGCCTCGATCCGCTACGGCTGCTGCGCCAGTGTGACGAAATCGACCAGCTCAATGCCGAGTTGAGCGGCATCACCCTGCTCAAGGGTATCGAAGTGGATATTCTGGAAGACGGCAGCCTCGACCTGCCGGATGAGGTACTGGGACGTCTAGACTTGGTCGTGGGCGCGGTGCACAGCAAGTTCGATCTGTCGCGAGCCCAACAGACCGAGCGCATCCTGCGTGCCATGGAACATCCCCATTTCACCCTGCTGGCTCATCCCACGGGGCGGCTGATCGAACAGCGCGCCCCGTATGACGTCGACATGTTGCGTGTCATCCGTGAAGCGAAACACCGCGGCTGTTTCCTCGAACTCAACGCGCATCCGGAACGTCTCGACCTGCTTGACACTTACTGCCAAATGGCGAAGGATGAGGGTGTATTGGTCAGCATCAATTCGGACGCACACAGCAGCCTCGATTTTGCCAATTTGCGCTTCGGTGTCGGCCAGGCGCGACGTGGCTGGCTGGAAAAACGTGACGTGCTCAATACCAGTCCGTTGGCTGAATTGCTGACTCTGATCAAACGTACCATGTAACTCACCCGCAAGGAGAATTGCCATGAGTACCAAGAGCATCCCCGCCGGCTTCCGCCAAATCGAGCGCCACGACGGCCTCTTCCAGGAAAAGGTGCATGACGCCTACATGGCCAAAGGCAAGCTGCACGAGCCGAGCATCTGTCCGCAGTGCGGCGCATTCTTCCATCAGGGCCGCTGGCAATGGGGTGATGCGCCGGCGGGTGCGCACCACGAGACCTGTCCGGCCTGCCACCGCCAGCATGACCATTTTCCGGCGGGCTTCCTCACGCTGGAGGGGCCGTTCTTCCACGATCACAAAGACGAAATCTTGCGGCTGGTGCACCATCACGCGCAGCGTGAACGGGATGAGCATCCGCTCCAGCGGATCATGGGAGTGGAAGATCAGGGCAGCGCGGTGGTGGTGACCACCACTGACATTCACCTTGCCCGAGGTATCGGCGAGGCCGTACATCATGCCTATCAGGGCAAACTGGAATTCCACTACAACCCGGAAGAGAGTTTGCTGCGTGTGCACTGGACGCACTGAAAACCGATAAAGTATGTTCATCCCCGCCCACGCCGGGGATGTGATGTCAGGACTTGTATCATTCGGAGGAATCGTCGCAGCCGGCGCATCCCGAAGCGCATCGACCCCATGATTCACGAGGTGAAAAGAGCATGCCCTGGCATCCCATGAACTATCCACCTGCCATGAACCACTTGCCGCCGCCAGTGCGGGAAAAAGCCATCGAAATCGCCAATGCTCTGCTGCGGGAAGGTTACGATGAAGGCACTGCCCTTCGCATTGCTATCGCCAAGGCGAAAGAATGGGCAGTGAATCACGGCTGGAACCCCGACGTGCTGACGTGAACAGCAAGCCTTCCATCCCAGCCCTGCTGGCGGAATTTGGTGGCGGTTACGCGGCGGCGCTTGGCATTGAACTCGACAGCCTGCGCCCGGAAAATATCTACAAATGGTTCCTCGCCGCCGTGCTATATGGCGCGCGCATTTCGGAGAGCCTGGCAACGCGCACCTGGCACGAATTCGAGCGCAGCGGCATCCTTGCCCCGCAGTATATCCTCGATACCAGCTGGGACAGCCTGGTGAAAATTCTCGACCGCGTCGGCTATGCCCGCTACGATTACAAGACCGCTACCAAACTGCTGGTGGTTAACCGTGCCTTGCTGGCCGATTACGCAGGCGATCTCAATACTCTGCATGCCGCCGCAACAGACCCTGTCGATCTGGAGCAGCGCATCATGGCCCTGGGAAAAGGCATCGGCCCCACTACCACCGGCATCTTCCTGCGTGAATTACGCGGCCGTTGGGAAAAAGCCATACCCCCACTTTCGCCGCTAGCCCTGGCGGCGGCGAAAACGATAGGCTTCCTTGCTGAGAGGACACCCACCGACTCAGCATTAGCCCTGCTGCAACAGCAATGGAGGGAGGCCGATCTGCAAAACGGTCGCTTCAGCGACTTCGAAGCAGCGCTGGTACACGCCGGATTGCGTCGACGCCGCAGGTCCAGGCGGGCTTGAGCAATTGCATCGCCACGACCGTTCATGGCGTTCGCGCCGCCAGCGCGGTACCTGATGAATCACCTTCTCCAGTATTTCCTGCAACAT
>DAIDAS010000098.1 GCA_027310505.1 bacterium | reverse complement strand
GTTGACGATGGCGTAACCGGATTTTCCCGGCTGATTGATGCCGTTTTTAAAATCGTTGTATTCGTTGTCCAGTTTTGTGACGCCGATCAACTGGGCGCCAACACTGAAGTCGTGGAATGGAGCGGTTTGCCAGCCGACCAGGCTGCGCAACGTCCAGGCGTTGGCATTTTTCAGCCCGGGCGCGGCAGCATCCTGATCGACATTCTCATAACGCAGGCGGAAGTTGGTCATCGGTTTGCCATCGGTGATCGCCTGAAGCAGCGTTTCAGGCTTAGTCGGTGTGGCAACAGCGTCTTCTGCCTGGGCCGAGATGGAACAGAAACCGGCGATTGCAGCCAGCACACCAAGTGTTGACGATGGATTCATGAGAAGCCTCCCGGTTTGATTAGTCATTTTTTGCGATATCCCAGTAAATCGGGGTGAATTTGAACAGCCACCCGGCAAAGGCGGCCAGCCACAACAAGGCCGAGCAGAGGTAGAAGTGCGCGGCATAGGTGTTGATGCCCGGAAAGTCGGCCAGGACGCGGAGCAGCGCAGCGGTTTGCACACACAGGAAAATCACCCAGGCGCTATTGTCGGCAATCAAGGGACGGCCGGAATGACCTAAGGTGACGCGTGTGGCCATCGCGACCAGCATGGCGGCAAAATAGCCCACCATCAGTGCGTGCAGCGGGGCGCGGTTGAGCGGGAAATCCACCCCGAGCAGCAGGCACAGGCTTTGCATGCCGAACAAGGCCAGCGCTATGCCCAGCCAGGCAAAGGCGATATGCAGCATGGCCAGAATGCGCACCTTGAAACTATGCCTGAAGCGCCAGGCGAGGGACAGCCAGGCTGCCGTGAGCGCCATCGGCAAGTCCGCCAGCCACGTCCATTGCGTTTGCCCCAGCAGATCCAGTACGCCATGCGTCAGGCCGCCGGCACTCATCAGCCATAGCGTCCAATCCGGCCGGATGATTTTGTAATCCGGCAATACTACGCTGGAGAAGAACGGAATCAGGCGATGGCTGACGGAAAAGAATGTCGCAAACAGAAACCACCACACGCCGCCGTTACGTGCAACGGCAATCCACATGTCGCTGCCCTGTTGGATACCCAGGGTATAAGCCAGCAACAGGCATAACCCCAGCACCAGCACGGCGCTGGTAATCAGGGCATGCAAGGTGTCGGGGCGCTGCGCCTGGGTATAGACGCGGAGCAGCGCATGGAGCCCGACGGCCCATCCGGCGACATGAACCAGCATGGCAGCCAGAAACACCGACTTGCCTGCCAGCAAGCCGATGTAGCCCAGAAGCACACTTCCGCCGAGCAGGGCTGATGCGCTGAGGTAATGTCTGGGCGATACCGGTACGCCCCCCATCCATTTGGGATAGGTCGTCATCAGGAAGCCGAACATGTATGGCGGGAACAGGGCGTAGATCATCAGATATAGATGCGCCCACGGCGAAGGGACCGCCCATTGCACCGGGGCGTACCACCCGCCATAGCGTCCGCCCAGATCGACCAGCCACCACAACATGACCAGCACGGCCTGCAATGAACCGAGGGCGAACATGACATGATGCGGCATGGAAACAAAGTGCCTCCAGCGCTGGCGCCAGACGGGCGCTGGATCTTCGTTGATCTTAATTTGAGTCAAGGGAATCACGATGTCAGCCGGTTATTTCTTCCAGATTGGGAACGAGCACTTCGAAGGAACCGCTCTCGGGCTGATACTGCAACAGTTCGCCGCGAGGCATGTCGAAATACCAGCCATGCAGTGCCAGTCGACCTTCATGGACACGTTGGCTGATCCATGGGTATGACATCAGGTTTTCCAGCGAGACGAGAATCGCGGCCTGTTCGCAAGCGTGCGCCAGGACTTCCGCCGGTTTTTCCGGCAACGCCTGCAATACATGCCGACGGGCATCTTCGGCGATGCCCAGCCATTTGGCGATGAGCTCTTCTTCATTACAATCAGGCGTCTTGTTTTCCATGAGCGCTCGAATTCCGCCACATTGGGCGTGCCCCATGACGATGACGTGCTCGACTTCAAGATTGTGGATGGCAAACGCGATGGCCGAGGTCGTTGCCGCGAAGTAAGTGGCCTGCACGTGCGGCGGCACCAGATTGGCGACGTTACGCACCACGAACATGTCGCCGGGGTCGCAATCCGTGAGCAGCGCCGGATCGCAGCGCGAATCGCAACAGGCAATCATCAATGCGCGGGGGCGCTGTCCTTGCAGCACCAACTGGTCGAACAAATCATGATGTTCGCCCAGATAGTTCTGCTGGAAACGCCTGAACCCGCTCAAAAATTTTGAAACATCGCGCATCAACGGCGTCCAGTGAATAAATGGCTAGTGGAAACGCTTGCTGCGCACCACTTGGTAGGGGCGGCCCAAGTAGCCCAGCGGGGCACTCCACACATGCACCAGGCGGGTGAACGGGAAGACCAGGAACACCGTCATGCCGAAGAACAGATGGACCTTGAATACCGTGTCCACGCTCTCCAGCAGCGCCGGATTGGGGCGCAGGTAAATGATGCTTTGCACCCATTCCGCCAGCGCGATCATCACACCGGGATTACCATGGCTGGCATGATCGATGGACACGGGAATGGTGGACAGACCCAGCACCAGCGTCGCAATCAGCCAGGTAAGCACGAACTTGTCCGAACCTCGGCTGGTGGAGGAGATACGCACGTTGAGCATGCGGCGACGCCACAGAATTGCGCCGCCGATCAGGCACATGCCGCCGAAAATGGAACCCGCCCAGATGGCGAGCATCTGGTGGGCCATATCAGAGACGCCAATGGCGCGGAACACGCCATGTGGCGTCAGCAGGCCGACCGCATGGCCGAAAAAGACGGCGATGATGCCGACATGGAACAGGTTGCTGCCCAGACGCAAGCCGGCTTTGGAGAGCAGTTGGCTGGAATCGCTCTTCCAGGTGTATTGCTCGCGGTCGAAGCGGATGATGCTTCCGAGCAGAAATACGCTGAGAGCGATGTAGGGATAGACTCCGTAGAGGAAATAATGCAGGTTCATGGCGTTCTCCTTAAGCTGCCAGACGGGTCAGGGTGGCCCGACCTTCGACGATGGAAAGTAGCGCCGCATAGGGGCTGCCGGCTTGTTTCAAATGGTCTGCCAGCACCCCCAGCACCTTGTTGGCGTCGGCCAGAAAAACGCTGGCTTCGCCATCATCCAGGTAAGCTGCAAACTCCAGGATCAAGGGCAGATAATCCGGCAACTCGTTGGTAACGACTTCGACGCCGTAGTCCTTGTACAACTCACCCAGGTCGATCAGGGCCGGGCCACGGTTCTTGTCATCGCCGAACAAGTGATGGGTGAGGTGCAGGCTGTGCTCGGCCGTGAGGTCGAAGGTCTTGACGTAATCGGCCTGCAATTCGGTCAACGGCGTGTTCTGCAGATGCTCCAGAAAGCGCTGCATGGCGGTACGCTCGGTATCGTTGATGTCGACACACCGCGCAATTTCATCGTGCAGTTCCGGCAAGTGGTCGATCAGTTCCTGATCCGGATACTCAAGCAAGACAGACAGCATTTTGTATATTCGCATCATGGTCTCCTAGCGTTTCCTGGCTGCGGGGGCCAGCCCCTTGGGCTCTACCGTGTCCTTGCGGCGACGCGGGAACAAGGTGATTTTCGAAACCCCGGCCGAACTGTCGTTGCCAAAGGCGAAACCGTTTTGGCCCTGGAATCCATAGGCGTCGTTCAGCGTTTCTTCCGTGTGGCCGGTGGGGATCACGAAGCGGTCTTCGTAATTGGCAATGGCAAGGTAGCGGTACATTTCCTTCGCCTGCACTTCTGTAAGCCCGGCAGCATCGATGGCGCGGGTATCGACCTGGCCCTCCACATGCACCGAGCGCTGGTAGCTGCGCATGGCAATCAACCGGTTGAGGGCGCTTTCGATCGGCGCCGTCTTGCCTGCAGTCAGAAGATTGGCCAAATACTGCACCGGCAGACGCATGGTGCCAGCAACCGGAATGGCGCCGTCCGGGCCTACTGGCAAATTGCCCTGGTCGATCTGCGACTGCACTGGCGACAGCGGCGGCACGTACCACACCATCGGCAACGTGCGGAATTCCGGGTGCATCGGGAAAGCGATCTTCCAGTCCATCGCCATCTTCCAGATCGGCGACTTGCGGGCGGCTTCGAGCCAATCGTCGTTGATGCCTTCGGCGCGGGCGGCGGCGATGACTTCCGGGTCGCTGGGGTCAAGGAATATCCTGCACTGGGCTTCATACAGGTCCTGCGTATCCTCCATGCTGGCCAGCTCCTCGATGCGGTCGGCATCGTAGAGCATGATGCCGTTATAGCGAATGCGGCCGACGCAGGATTCGGAACATACCGTCGGCATGCCGGATTCCACGCGCGGGTAGCAGCCGACGCACTTCTCGGCCTTGCCCGATTCCCAGTTGTAGAACACTTTCTTGTACGGGCATGACGACACGCACATCCGCCAGCCGCGGCATTTGTCCTGATCTACCAGTACGATGCCGTCTTCTTCGCGTTTGTAGATGGAACCGGACGGGCAGGCCGCCACGCAGGATGCGTTAAGGCAGTGATTGCAGATACGGGGCAGGTACATGTGGAAGGTGTTTTCGAACTGCGCGTAGATTTCCTTCTGGATGTTGTCCAGGTTCTTGTCCTTGCTGCGCTTGGCGAATTCACCTGCCAGATCGTCCTCCCAGTTGGGTCACTATTTGATTTTCTCCATGGACTCGCCGGTGATCTGCGACATCGGTCGCGCGGTAGGCGTGGCCTCCGACAACGGCGCGTTATGCAGATGCGCGTAGTTGTAGGT
>DAIDAS010000094.1 GCA_027310505.1 bacterium | reverse complement strand
CTGATCCTGTCTTCCGCCGAGCACGAGAAGGCGCTCAATTCGGCGATTTTCCCGAATATCCAGGGCGGTCCGCTGATGCATGTCATCGCCGCCAAGGCCGTGGCCTTCAAGGAAGCCGCCGGCAAGGACTTCAAGCTGTATCAGGAACAAGTCATGGCCAATGCCCGCGTCATGGCGACGGTGCTGGTCGAGCGCGGTCTGCGTATTGTTTCCGGTCGCACCGAGAGCCACGTGTTCCTGGTTGATCTGCAACCCAAGAACCTGACGGGCAAGGATGCCGAGGCATTGCTGGGCCGGGCCCATATCACCGTCAACAAGAACGCTATCCCCAACGACCCGCAGAAACCGTTCGTGACCAGCGGCATCCGCATCGGAACCCCGGCGATGACCACGCGTGGTTTCAAGGAGGCCGAAGCCGAGAAATTGGCCAACCTGATCGCCGACGTGCTGGATGCCCCGAACGACGAGGCCGTGATTGCTCGCGTGCGGGACGAAGTGAAGACGTTGACGACCAAGTTCCCGGTATACGGCGCCTGATCACTTATGAAATGCCCTTTCTGCGGCGCGCTGGATACCCAGGTCATTGACTCCCGAGCCAATGACGAGGGTGACAGCATCCGCCGCCGTCGGCGTTGCCCTTCGTGCGAGAAGCGTTTTACCACCTACGAGACTGCCGACCTGCAACTGCCGCAGGTGGTGAAACATAACGGCAACCGCGAGGAATTCTCCCGCGACAAGCTGCGACTTTCCTTCACGCGCGCCCTGCACAAGCGGCCGGTGCCGACCGAATACGTCGATCGTGCCATCGACCATATCGTGCAGGACGTGCTTAGCCGTGGCGAACGCGAAATCAACGCACGTGAACTGGGTGAGCGGGTGATGCAGGAGCTGAAACGGCTCGACAAGGTCGCCTATATCCGTTTTGCTTCCGTATACCGCAGTTTCCAGGACGTGGACGATTTCCGCGAGGCGATCCGCGACCTGAACCAGCCGGCGCGGCGCAGTTCCGACACCCCCAAGGAGTGAGCTGGTTGTTCAGCGAGAACGACCATCGCTTCATGTCACAGGCGCTCCAACTGGCGGAGCGTGGCCTTTATACCACCATGCCCAACCCGCGCGTCGGCTGCGTTATCGTCAGAGATGGCGCAGTCATTGGCGGCGGCTGGACCCAGCCCGCCGGGCAGGACCATGCCGAAATCCAGGCGATCAAGCATTGTGCGAGCGACCCGCGCGGCGCAACGGCTTATGTCACGCTTGAACCCTGCAGCCATTTTGGACGCACCCCGCCCTGTGCCGATGCATTGCTCAAGGCAGGTTTGTCGCGCGTCGTAGTGGCCATGCAGGACCCCAATCCCAAAGTGGCCGGTCGCGGCGTCCAGCGCTTGGAAGCGCATGGGGTGGAAGTCGCCTCGGGTTTGATGGAGGCCGAGGCGCGCAGACTCAACCCGGGCTTTATTTCACGCATGACGCGTGGCCGGCCCTGGGTTACGCTCAAGATTGCCGCCAGCCTGGATGGGCGCACGGCGTTATCGAATGGCGTCAGCCAGTGGATTACGGGTGAGGGCGCGCGCAGTGATGTGCAGCGGCACCGCGCCCGATCCTGCGTCATCCTGACCGGTGTCGGCACGGTGCTGGCCGATGATCCGCAAATGACGGTGCGTGAACTGGATACGGGACGTCAGCCGTTGCGTGTCGTGGTCGACAGCCATTTGCGCATTTCGCCGGAAGCCAGGGTCCTCCTGGGCGGCAACACCCTGATCGCCTGCCTGTCCGGCCAGGAGGATAAGGCGGCGATATTGCGCAACATGGGCGTGGCAGTGCTCGAACTGCCCGCATTCAATGGAAAAATCTGCCTCGCCAGCCTGATGCGGGCGCTGGCCGAGCGTGAAATCAACGAGGTCCTGGTGGAGGCGGGAGCCACACTCAATGGATCGCTATTGCAGCGCGAGCTGGCGGACGAGTTGCTGCTGTATTACGCGCCGATGCTGCTGGGCAACGACGCGCGTGGCATGTTCGCCTTGCCCCCATTGACCGATATGGGGCAGCGCGTCGGTCTCGACATTCTCAGCCTCGATCGCGTGGGGCAGGATATCCGTATCCGTGCTCGGCCTCGTTGATTCCCACTGCCATCTGGATGCGGCCGAATTCGATGTCGACCGCGACGACGTCGTTGCTGCGGCAAGGCAGGTTGGCGTCACGGGGATCGTTATCCCGGCCGTGGACCGTGCCAATTTTGATGCTGTGCTTGAATTGTGCCGGCTACATGATGACTGCTTCCCGGCTTTGGGCATTCATCCCATGTACGTGGATCATTCAACCCCGGCAGACCTGGCGGTGCTAGAACAGGTGCTTGCAGACCAACGGCCGATCGCAGTGGGGGAAATCGGCCTGGATTTCTTTGTCGAAGGCTTCGATGCCGCGCGACAGGAGTTCTTTTTCGTTGAGCAATTGAAACTGGCGCGTCAATTCGACCTGCCCGTGCTGTTGCATATCCGGCGCGCACAGGATGACATCCTCAAGCATCTGCGCCGCATCAAGGTCAGGGGTGGTATCGCGCACGCCTTCAACGGCAGTCGCCAGCAGGCTGAAGCTTTTATCGATCTGGGCTTCAAGCTGGGTTTTGGCGGTACCATGACCTGGCCGCGTGCGTTGCGCGTTCGTGAGCTGGCGGCAACGTTGCCGTTGGAGTCCATCGTGCTGGAAACCGATGCGCCGGATATCCCGCCTGAATGGCTGGGCAGGGAAGGCCGCAACAGCCCGGATCAGCTGCCAAAAATTGCGCAGGTCCTGGCCGATTTGCGGGGAAAAACCTTGGCTGAAATAGTTGACGCAACCACGAAAAATGTGCTCGCCGTGCTGCCGAAAATGCACCAGTTGTGCACATCACCTCAAGTATCACTTTAACAAATACGAAAAAACCTTAAGCAATCAATGACGTTTTTTAAGTAATTGATTATTAATGAAATTATAATTAGTTCAATTTTTAGGCGATTGTAAAAAATCGTTACGCCAGCTTGAGTTACAGATTCAAGTCACAGATATTCACAGAATTATCCACAGATATTGTGGATTGCATTTTGAGGTGTTTTTAACTTGCTGATAGACGGAATAAATTACCGCACCATCTGGTTTTCTGAAGATGGAAATACAGTCGAAATTATCGATCAGACACGCTTGCCGCACACACTCGTGATTCTGCGATTGCAAACTTCGGCGCAGATGGTGCGGGCGATCCAGGAGATGAACGTGCGGGGTGCCCCCCTGATCGGCGCAGCCGCCGCTTGCGGAATGGTACTTGCGATGCAGGAAGCGACCGACGACGCCAGTATGGAACTGGCCGCGCAGGTGCTTTGTGCATCACGACCAACAGCGGTGAACCTGCGTTGGGCGGTGGAGCGTATGCTGGCCGCCCTGCGGCCATTGTCGCCGGAGCTGAGGCCCGCAGCCGCTCGTAGCCTGGCGCAGGTGATCTGTGACGAGGATGTGGCGCTGAACAGGCAGATTGGCCGGCATGGGTTGGCGCTGCTCCGATCGCATTACGAAAAGGTTGGGCGACCGCTCAACATTCTTACCCATTGCAACGCTGGCTGGCTGGCAACGGTGGATTGGGGGACGGCGCTGGCGCCGATCTACGCCGCTTTCGATGCAGGCATCCCGCTGCATGTATGGGTGGATGAAACCCGCCCGCGCAACCAGGGCGCGGCACTTACCGCGTGGGAACTGGGCAAGCACGGTGTGCCGCATACGGTGATTGCGGATAACGCCGGCGGGCACCTCATGCAACACGGGCAGGTGGATGTCGTCATCGTCGGCGCAGACCGTGTCACTTCTTCCGGGGATGTGTGCAACAAGATCGGCACCTACCTCAAGGCGCTGGCCGCCCATGACAATCACGTACCATTCTATGCAGCCGTTCCTTCGCCGACCATCGATTGGCGAATTGCTGATGGCTTGCGCGAAATCCCCATCGAGGAACGCGGGGCCGACGAGGTGGCATGGGTGCATGGGCGAACGAAAGACGGCGAACTTTTATCCGTCCATGTCTTGCCCGAGGGGAGCCCTGCTGCAAATCCGGCTTTCGATGTCACCCCGGCACGTCTGGTGACAGGAATTATTACCGAGCACGGGGTGAGTCGCCCTGACCAGTTGAGGAGAATTTTTCCATGACACACGTGCGTGAAGAACTGCTCGCTACAGCGCGAAGGCTGTCCGGCGAGGGCCTCAATCGTGGGACGTCCGGCAACGTCAGCGTGCGCGACGGTACCGGATTTCTGGTGACGCCGAGCGGCATGGAGGTGGACGCCATGACCCCGCACGACATGGTATGGATGGACTTCGATGGCCATCCACACGGGCTGCGCCAACCTTCCAGCGAATGGCGATTCCACCGGGATATCCTGAATTCCCGGCCGGAAGTGGGTGCCGTGATCCATACCCATTCCATGTTTGCCACTACCATGGCCTGCTTGCGTCAGGATATTCCGCCCTTCCATTATATGATTGCGCTGGCGGGGGGCGACACTATTCGTTGCGCGCCGTATGCCTTGTTTGGCACGCAGGCGTTGTCCGACGTGGCGTTAGAGGCGCTGCAGGACCGCAAAGCCTGTCTGATGGCGAATCACGGCATGATTGCACTGGGGCGGGATCTTGATCAGGCGTTTTCCATTACCGTCGAGGTGGAAGCGTTGTGCGAGCAATACTGGCGGGTATTGCAGATGGGAGCCCCAAATTTGTTGACCCCGGCCGAAATGGCCGAGGTCACAGAGAGATTTAAAAGCTATGGAGCCTGGAAAGCAGGCTGATGCAATTCCAGCCGCCGTTGGCGGATGCCAGTTTTATGGCGTGGCCGGGCGAACCTGCAGACCATTGATAGACAGATTGACGTGCGTGTTGATGTAATCGAGCTCGTGGATGGGCTTTTTCTCGAATGCGCTTGCCGAGTAACGCCATATCAACAGCATGAATAACGGGGCGAGGATGATCCGTGCCGCAATTTCCGCGTCGACAGATTGGAATTCCCCTGCATCGATCCCTTTCTGGACAACGTCGGCCATCATCTTGCGGCCGGGCAGAATGACATCGTCCATGTACATCTTGGTAATGTCCGGAAAGTTTGTCGCCTCGGAGATGATAATCTTGGGGAGTTTGCCGAAATTCGAGTTGGCCAGGAATTTCCACCAATTGTGAACCATTAACAATATGATCTCATGGGCGGATGCCCGGAGATCGGTGTGGCTTTGGTCTTTGAAAGCGGCCAATTGGCCAATGCCTTCCCGCACCAGCGACCTGAATAAATCTTCCTTGTTCGTGAAATAGATGAACAGGGTGCCCTTGGTGACTTTTGCCTTTTGTGCGATATCTTCAAGGCGCGTGGCCGCGTAGCCTTTTTCCAGAAACACATCAAGGGCGGCATCCATGATCTCACCTGGACGGTCGTCCTTGCGGCGACGCCAGCGCGGTTCGTGGCTTGCGGTTTCGGTTTTTTTGTCTGGCATGTTGATGACTCTGAGGACTAAACTTTTTGTATTTTACCCTTTTGCCGTAAATATTGGCACGGTAATGAAGTTTATGTTACAGAACGATATATTTTGTGTGCCGTAAAATCAACTACGCTGCCATTGTTATATGGAGAATTCAAAAATTATTGTGTTGCCAGGGACATTAAACCAGCAAATCACCCAGTGGTTTCCTGAGTGATCGTGATCGGATGGGGTGAGGTGGCATGTGCCGCTGCGACCCACGCCCCCCACTCCGGAGCAACTTTCTGCTCGGATGCTGGCGCCAATGGCCTTGGCGGGAATGCGGTCGTCGCTGTAGCCGTGCTCGAAGACCAGGGTGTGCGAGACGCCTCCTGGTAATCAAAACGGTCTTTCGCGTTCATGGTTGTCCCAGCAAGCCTGCCGGGCCATCCGGGCCAAGCGTGATGGTGCCGACGGTTTCGTTTTCCTTGTTTTGCACCAGCAGGGCGATGGCGTCTGGCTGTGGCTCGGTAGATTGGTTGTCTTCATCTGTCTTGTAGTCGCGCGATCCGTATAGCTTTTCGACCAGAAAGGTGGCGGATTGACGATGCTCGTCGTTGCTGGCAAAGCGGATTTTGAAGGGTTCGTTCTCGATTCTTGTACTGGGCGACAAGGGCGGATCGACAGCCTCGTTCGATAATTGCGACATATTGCTCGCAAAATGCAGGATCGTTCTGCCATTGACTGGAATGTCTCTCGATTTTGGGGTGTTCATCTGAGGCCTCCGGCTTGCGATGGACGCAGAAGAGGATTGGCTAACCCGCCCAGTCTGAAAAACTGGTCAATGTCTGAGAGGTCCGTTCGCACATAGGTAGGCACCTTGTCCGCGTCGTCCATGACGAGGTCGGCCTCGGAAATGCGGTCACATTGCCGGTGCGTCAGTATTTCACGACACAGCGTACGCAGAAGAGAGAGGCTTGGCATGATGGTGCTGGCTTCGGGAGATGTGAATGTGTGACCGGAACGCCGGACGGGTTCTTGAGGGTCATGTTTAATTCTTTGATTTTAAAAGAATAACAATCACATTGCCAGGTGCGGTGAAGGGCTTTCATGTGCAACGGATGCGCATGCTTTTGCGTGTCAGATGGCGGGAGGTTTCATTGTGGGGAGAGGTCGTTTGGGATAAAATGCTTACCCGTCCGCCTTACTCTTAGAGTCTCTTCATGACCAAATACGTATTTGTCACTGGCGGCGTGGTTTCTTCCCTGGGCAAGGGGATTGCCGCCGCAAGCCTGGGCGCCATTCTTGAATCGCGCGGCATCAAAGTCACCATGCTCAAGCTGGATCCCTACATCAACGTGGATCCCGGCACCATGAGCCCGTTCCAGCACGGCGAGGTGTTCGTCACCGATGACGGCGCCGAAACCGACCTCGATCTGGGCCATTACGAGCGTTTCATCAGCTCACGCATGAGCAAGCGCAACAATTTCACTACCGGCCAAGTGTATGAGAACGTCATCCGCAAGGAGCGTCGTGGTGAATATCTAGGTAAAACAGTGCAGGTGATCCCGCACATTACCGATGAAATCAAGCACAACATCAAGCGAGGCGCCGAAGGTGCCGAAGTCGCCATCGTCGAAGTCGGCGGTACTGTAGGCGACATCGAATCGCTGCCGTTCCTGGAAGCCATCCGCCAGATGGGCATCGAGGAAGGCCGCGGCAATTCCTGCTATGTGCATCTGACGTTGTTGCCGTGGATTCCTACCGCCGGTGAACTGAAGACCAAGCCGACCCAGCATTCGGTCAAGGAGCTGCGCGAAATCGGTATTCAGCCGGATATCCTGCTGTGCCGCGCCGATCGCCCGATTCCTGACGACGAGCGCCGTAAGATCGCGCTGTTTACCAATGTGGCGCCGGAAGCAGTGATTTCCGCGATCGACGCCGACTCCATTTACAAAATCCCGGGCATGCTGCACGACCAGATGCTGGACGAGATCGTCTGCCACAAACTGGGAATACTCGCCAAGGCGGCCGATCTTTCGGCCTGGACGAAGTTGATCGATGCGCTGGAAAACCCCAAGCACGAAGTCAATATCGCCTTTGTCGGCAAGTACGTCGACCTCACCGAATCCTACAAGTCGCTGACTGAAGCCCTGATTCACGCCGGGATGCATACCCGTGCCAAGGTGCGTATCCATTACATGGATTCCGAGGATATCGAAAAGCACGGCTGCGGTGCACTGGCGAACATGGATGCCATTCTGGTGCCGGGCGGCTTCGGCAAGCGCGGCACCGAGGGCAAGATTGCGGCGATCCGTTATGCCCGTGAAAACAAGGTGCCTTATCTGGGCATCTGTCTCGGCATGCAGCTTGCCGTGATCGAGTTCGCGCGCGACGTGGCCGGACTGGAAAACGCTAACAGCACCGAGTTCGACCCGGATTCCCCGCATACCGTGGTCGGCCTGATCACTGAATGGAAGGATGCCTCGGGCAAGACCGAAAAACGTGACGAAAACTCCGACCTGGGCGGTACCATGCGTCTGGGCGCGCAGAAGTGCCCGATCGTTCCCGGTACCTTGGCCGCGCAGATCTACGGCAGCGAGGTCAACGAGCGCCATCGTCACCGCTATGAGGTCAACAACAATTACGTCGAACAGCTGAAACTGGCCGGGCTGGTGGTTTCTGCCCGCACTCCGACCGAGAACCTGTGCGAAATGGTCGAACTCCCGCAGGATGTACACCCGTGGTTCGTTGCCTGTCAGTTCCACCCGGAGTTCACCTCTAACCCGCGTGCAGGTCATCCGTTGTTCAAGGCCTATGTCGAGGCTGCCATCAAACGCAAGGAAAGCAAATAATGAAGCTGTGTGGTTTTGAAGTTGGCTTGAATCAGCCGCTGTTCCTGATTGCCGGACCCTGTGTGATCGAGTCGGAGCAAATGGCGCTGGATACCGCTGGCCAGTTGAAGGAAATCTGTGCCGAACTGGGCATCAACTTTATTTACAAGTCGTCCTACGACAAGGCCAACCGCAGTTCGGGCAAGACCTTCCGCGGCTTGGGCATGCAGGAAGGCTTGCGTATCCTGTCCGAGGTGAAGAGGCAGATCGGTGTGCCGGTGCTGACCGATGTCCATACCGAGCAGGAAGTCCCGGAAGTGGCCGCAGTGGTGGATGTGCTGCAAACGCCGGCCTTCCTGTGCCGCCAGAACGATTTCATCGAGGCCTGTGCGCGTTCCGGCAAGCCGGTGAACATCAAGAAGGGCCAGTTCATGGCGCCGTGGGATATGAAAAACGTGGTCGATAAGGCCAAGGCGGCCAACGGCGGCGCGGACAACATCATGGTGTGCGAGCGTGGCGTTTCTTTTGGCTACAACACGCTGGTGTCCGACATGCGCGGCTTGGCCGTGATGCGCAATACCGGGTGCCCGGTGGTATTCGATGCGACCCATTCGGTTCAGCAACCGGGTGGTCAAGGCGACAAGAGCGGCGGCCAGCGCGAGCATGTGCCGGTGCTGGCGCGTGCGGCGGTGGCGAGCGGGGTGGCGGGCGTGTTCATGGAAACCCATCCGAACCCGGCGGAAGCTTTGTCCGATGGCCCGAATGCTTGGCCGCTAGGCAAGATGAAGGCGTTGCTGCATACACTGGCCGAGATCGACCGCCTGGTGAAGCAGCACGGATTTATCGAACAGGAACTTTGAACCGCAAAATAAAATTTCGGCGTTGCTCCGGGATTAGGATTGGATTGTAAAAAAGGACACATAGATGAGCGCAATCGTAGAAGTCGTCGCACGTGAAATTCTGGATTCCCGCGGCAATCCGACGGTGGAAGCCGATGTGCTGCTGGAAAGCGGCATCATCGGCCGTGCCGCAGTCCCCTCCGGTGCATCGACCGGCAGCAAGGAAGCCGTCGAGCTGCGCGATGGCGACAACGAGCGCTACCTTGGTCGCGGCGTACAGCGCGCAGTCGAAAATATCAATACTGAAATCACCGAGGCGATTATTGGCCTGGATGTCGAAGAGCAGAGCTTTATCGACAATACCCTGATCGAGCTGGACGGTACCGAGAACAAGGGCCGTCTGGGCGCCAACGCCATACTGGCGGTGTCGCTGGCCTGCGCCCGTGCCGCAGCCGAAGAATCCGGCCTGCCGCTGTACCGCTATTTGGGTGGCGCGGGCCGCATGCAACTGCCAGTGCCGTTCATGAACATCATCAATGGTGGCGCGCATGCTTCCAACAGCATCGATATGCAGGAGTTCATGATCATTCCGGCTGGGCGACCGACCTTTCGTGAAGCGATTCGCTGCGGCGCCGAAATTTTCCACACGTTGAAGAAGATCCTGCACAAGAAGGGTCTGGCTACGACGGTAGGCGACGAGGGTGGTTTCGCGCCTGACCTGCCGACCAATGAGGCTGCGCTGCAATACATCATGGAAGCCATTTCCGCAGCCGGTTACGAGCCGGGTGGCGACGTGCTGATCGGCGTCGACTGTGCCAGTTCCGAGTTCTACAAGGACGGCCTGTACCACATCGCAGCCGAAGGCCTGCAGCTCAACTCCGAGCAGTTCGCCGACTACCTCTCTGCTTGGGTGGACAAGTATCCCATCATCAGCATTGAGGATGGCATGAGCGAGTTCGACTGGGATGGCTGGAGCCTGCTGACGCAACGCATGGGTGATTCGATCCAGCTGGTCGGCGACGACCTGTTCGTGACCAACGCGAAAATCCTGAAGGAAGGCATCCAGCGTGGGGTGGCTAATTCCATACTGATCAAGGTCAACCAGATCGGCACGCTGACCGAGACTTTCGATGCCATTGAAACCGCCAAGCGCGCGGGCTACACCTCGGTGATTTCGCACCGTTCCGGCGAGACCGAGGACACCACCATCGCCGACATCGCAGTGGCCACCAATGCGCTGCAGATCAAGACCGGTTCGCTGTCCCGCTCCGAGCGCATCGCCAAATACAACCAGTTGCTGCGCATCGAGGAAGAACTGGGGGAAGGCAGTTATCCCGGCCGCGATGCGTTTTATCAGTTGATTGGCTAACGCCGGTTAGTCATGAGGCTGCTCACCCTCATCCTGGTCATCCTGATCGCCGCGCTGCAATATCCGTTGTGGCTTGGCAAGGGAAGCTGGCTGCGGGTGTGGGATCTTAGCCGGCAGATCGAAAAACAGAAGGAAGGCAATACGGCCCTGAAGGCGCGTAACGACACGCTGGATGCCGAAGTGCGCGACCTCAAGACCGGCTATGCCGCGATCGAGGAGCGTGCCCGTTCCGAGTTGGGCATGATCAAGCAGGATGAGGTGTTCTACCAGGTGATGGAGAAGTCTCCGGAGCCTAAATCTAAGCCATCCGCACCGGCCAAACCGGCTCCCTGAGTTGTCTTTTTCTGGCAGAGCCAAAACGCCCGCGAGCGGGGGTGGCGGTTATCTTTCCGGTTGCATGTCCGGTCTCAGGTAGGTGATGGGGATGCGCTCCTGAACCAGGTGCGCGCCACCTTCCTGCAGCATGCGTACAGGCAGA
>DAIDAS010000085.1 GCA_027310505.1 bacterium | reverse complement strand
GCGCAGGGGTTGAGCGATGCGGACGGTTTTGCCGTGCTGGGGGTGGATGAGGGCATCGCCCTGCGTGAGGCCGGGTTCAACCAGACTATCCTGCTGCTGGAGGGGCTTTTTACCCCGGATGAACTGCCGGTTGCGGCGCAGCACCGGTTGAGCATCGTCCTGCATTCCGAAATGCAACTGCTCATGCTGGAAGCTGCAGGCGAGGCACAGGTCGTCGATGTGTTTCTCAAGGTCAACACCGGCATGAACCGGTTAGGCGTGCCTATTGGCCGCTTCTGGAGTTTTTATGATCGCCTGCGGGTCTGCAAGTCCGTCGGCAAGGTTACCTTGATGACGCACTTCGCAACAGCTGACGGACCTGAAGGCGTAGCCGCGCAATTTTCCCGCTTTGATGAGCTGACGAGCGAAATTTCCCGGCCGAGATCGGTGGCCAATTCCGCAGCCTTGCTGAAATACCCGGAAACTCGCGTCGATTGGGTGCGCCCAGGCATCATGCTTTATGGCGCAACGCCATTTGCAGATGAGGCTGCAGCTACATTCAATCTGAAGCCGGCCATGACGCTTTCAAGCGAAATTATTGCCGTACAGAATCTGTCGGTCGGCCAGGGTCTGGGGTACGGGCATCGCTTTACCGCTGAAAGAGCCACGCGTGTCGGCATCGTGGCATGCGGCTATGCCGATGGCTACCCGCGCCATGCCCCCAACGGAACCCCCATCGCCGTGGCTGGCAAGATGACGCACACCATCGGCCGGGTTTCCATGGACATGCTGTATGTCGATCTTACTGAGATTCCTGAAGCGGACATCGGCAGCCCCGTAGAGTTGTGGGGCGCCCAGGTGCCGGTCGATGCCGTGGCCGAGGCCGCCGGCACCATCGGCTATGAGTTGTTGTGCGCCTTGGCGCGGCGTGTTCCGGTACTGGCCCATGGCTAAGGCGAAAACCATCTATACCTGCACCGAATGCGGTGGCCAGACACCCAAGTGGCAGGGGCAGTGTCCGAGTTGCAGCGCCTGGAATACGTTGGTGGAAACCATCGCCGAAGCGCCCTCTGCCAACCGTTATGCGGCTCTGGCGCAGACCGCTGGCCTGCAAAAGCTTTCTGAAGTAGAAGCGGCTGAAGTGCCGCGCCAGCCGACCGGCATTGCCGAATTCGATCGCGTGCTGGGCGGCGGCCTGGTACCGGGCGGGGTGGTGCTGATTGGCGGTGATCCGGGCATCGGCAAATCCACGTTGCTCCTGCAAACGCTTTGTCATGTCGGCGGCCAGCGCAAAGTGATCTACGTGAGCGGCGAGGAATCGGCGCAGCAGATTGCCATGCGCGCCAGGCGGCTTTCGCTGGATGCCCGCCCGCTGGAATTGCTGGCCGAAATCAGTCTGGAAAAGATCCTCGCCACGCTGCAATCGCATAAACCCGATGTAGCCGTGATCGACTCCATCCAGACCCTGTATTCCGAGGCGCTACAATCCGCGCCGGGCTCGGTGGCGCAAGTGCGGGAGTGCTCGGCGCAACTGACGCGGCTGGCCAAGCAAATCGGGATTACCGTTATTCTTGTCGGACACGTCACCAAGGAAGGCGCCCTTGCCGGGCCCCGCGTTCTGGAACATATCGTCGATACCGTGCTGTATTTCGAGGGCGACCCTAACTCCAGCTTCCGCCTCATCCGTGCTTTCAAGAACCGCTTTGGCGCCGTCAACGAACTGGGTGTGTTCGCCATGACGGAAAAAGGCTTGCGCGAAGTCAGCAACCCGTCTGCATTGTTTCTGTCGCACCATGCCGAGCAAGTGGCGGGTTCCTGCATTACCGTCACGCAGGAGGGCACGCGGCCGTTGCTGGTGGAGGTGCAGGCTTTGGTGGACGAGGCGCACGCGCCCAACCCCAAGCGCCTGTGCGTTGGCCTGGAACAGAACCGCCTGGCCATGCTGCTGGCGGTGCTGCACCGCCACGCCGGGGTGGCCTGCTTCGATCAGGATGTGTTCATCAATGCCGTCGGTGGCGTCCGGATTGCGGAACCGGCTGCCGATCTGGCCGTGTTGCTGGCCATTGTCTCCTCATTGAAAAACAAACCGCTGCCGCAAAAGCTCATTGTTTTCGGAGAAGTTGGCCTGGCA
>DAIDAS010000069.1 GCA_027310505.1 bacterium | reverse complement strand
GGACCGGTATGGTCGAGCAATTGGCCGAGTTCGTCGACGGCATTGCACACATCGGCGCGCAGCATGTTTTCGCCGAAAAACTGGTGGAACATCTGGCCGACCGGCGATTTGAGGAATGCCACGCCACCGGAGTGGCCGGGGCAGTGCCAGGAATACGAACCGTCCGCGGCGTAATGGGTCAGCGCGCGGAAGAATGGCGGCGGCAGCGAATCCAGATATGTGCGGGCTTCACGCACGATATAGCGAGCCACGAATTCCGGCGTATCCTCGTTCATGTGGATGAAGCCGTGCAGTTCGCGCAGGACATCGTTGGGGATGTGGCGCGAAGTGCGCGTTTCGCCATGCAGGAAGATGGGAATCTCCTCGTTGCGGTAGCGAATTTCTTCCACGAACTTGCGTAGAGTTGCCAGCGCGGTCTCTGATCCCCCGACAAATTCCTCGTCGTCAATGGACAGGATGAACGCCGAGGCACGACTCTGCTGCTGGGCGAAGGAGGTCAGGTCGCCATAGCTGGTGACACCCAGTACCTCGAACCCTTCATCTTCGATGGCCTTGGCCAGGACGCGGATGCCGAGACCTGAGGCGTTCTCGGAGCGGAAGTCTTCGTCGATGATGACGACAGGGAAGCGGAATTTCATGGGAGGCCCTCTAGGAATCTTGCGGGGGGTAGGGGTTGACGAGGCCTGCGACAATTTCAGCGAGTACGCTGCGGAACTGGCGTTCGTCGCAGCCCATCAGCACTGCATCCTCGAGTGCATCCTGGCAGACCTGGCGGATTTCCTCCAGGTTTTCGCGCATGACCTTGTTCTTTTCGATACAGGCGATGATCTGGCCAAGCGGGCCGCGCCAGACGATGTCCGGGACGTCGGTGCTCATATCTTTGGCAGGGTGACGCCGTGCTGGCCCTGGTACTTGCCGCCGCGATCCTTGTAGGAGGTCTCGCACACGTCATCTTCATCCGCTTCGAAAAACAGCACCTGGGCGCAGCCTTCGTTGGCGTAAATTTTGGCGGGCAGCGGCGTGGTGTTGCTGAATTCCAGCGTTACGTAGCCTTCCCATTCCGGCTCGAACGGGGTCACGTTGACGATGATGCCGCAGCGAGCATAGGTGGATTTGCCCAGGCACACGGTAAGCACGTTGCGCGGAATGCGGAAATATTCGACGGTACGGGCCAGCGCAAACGAATTGGGTGGAATGATGCAGTAATCGGCATCCACCTCGACAAAGGAGTTCGGGTCGAAGTTCTTGGGGTCGACAATCGTGCTGTTGAGGTTGGTGAACAGTTTGAATTCGCTGGAGCAGCGGATGTCGTAGCCGTAGCTCGATGTCCCGTAAGACACCAGTTTGTGGCCGTTGGCCTCTTTGACCTGATGGGGCTCGAACGGCTCGATCATGCCGTGTTGTTCCGCCATACGGCGGATCCATTTGTCGGATTTGATGCTCATGGTCGCTGGATTATCTAAGTGACTGAAAATGAGGGGGCATTATAAGGCGCGTGGCCGGAGATTTGTATGAATTTTGCAGGGAAATGGATGGTTAATCCTCTTCCTCTTCAGCGTTCATCCGGCGGCGCGCACGAACGCCTTCCGCCAGGGTTTCCAGCAGTTTCACGCTGTCTTCCCAGCCGAGGCAGGCATCGGTGATGGACTTGCCGTATTCAAGGGTGCAGCCGTTTTCCAGATCCTGGCGGCCTTCATTCAGGTGCGATTCGACCATGACGCCGAAAATGCGCTGGTCGCCGGCGGCCAGTTGCCCGGCCACGTCGTGGGCGACTTCCATCTGCAGCTTGTAGTTCTTGCGGCTGTTGGCGTGCGAGCAGTCGATCATGACGCGTGGCGCCAGGCCGCCGGCTCCCAAGTCGCTGCAAGCCGCATCGACGCTGGCGGCATCGTAATTGGGCTGTTTGCCGCCACGCAGGATCACGTGGCAATCCTCGTTGCCGGAGGTGGACACAATTGCCGTATGTCCGGCCTTGGTCACGGAAAGGAAGTGGTGCGGGCTGGCTGCCGCCTTGATGGCTTCGACGGCGATGCGGATGTTGCCGTCGGTGCCGTTCTTGAAGCCGACCGGGCACGACAGGCCGGACGCCAGCTCGCGGTGAACCTGGCTTTCGGTGGTGCGTGCGCCGATGGCGCCCCAGGATACGAGGTCAGCCGTGTATTGCGGCGTGATCACGTCCAGGAATTCGGCACCGGCAGGCATGCCGAGCTCGTTGATGTCGACGAGAATGCGCCGCGCCAGGCGCAACCCTTCGTTGATGGCGAAGCTGCCATCCAGGTGCGGGTCGTTGATCAGGCCTTTCCAGCCCACGGTGGTGCGCGGTTTTTCGAAATACACGCGCATCACGATCAGCAGGTCGGCGGACAGGCGCTTGCGCTGCTCGAGCAGTTTTTTCGTGTAGTCGATCGCGGCATCGTGGTCGTGGATCGAGCACGGGCCGATGATGACCAGCAGGCGGTCATCGGCACCGTGCAGGATGCGATGGATTTCCTGCCGGGTCGAGAGGATATTGTCTGACGTGAATGCGCTGGCCGTCAGTTCGGCGAGAACGCGTGAAGGCGGCGCGACTTCTTTGATTTCCCTGATGCGGACATCGTCAGTGGCAAGTTGATGCGGGGTGTTCATAGTTCGACCCATGGTCGGCCGTTGGCCGAAAGCAAAGAGCGGCATTTTACCGCATCGGGGCTGGCGGCGACACCATCATGATGGTCTGGGGTCAGTCGGTGGTTTTGCGCGTGGAAGGTATGCGCGTTGCCATGTTTTGTCGTGAGCGGCGAACGAAACTACTCCGTACGGCTTAAATGGCCCCTGGCGTAGTTGTAGATGATCGCCAGGGGTTCGCGCAGCGAGCCTTTGTAAAACATCCCCCAGGATTGCCAGCATTGGCTCGGAGCGGCTTTGAGCTGTACGTCGAAGTCGCGATCAAAGGCGGTTGCCTGAACGAGCTTTTTCGCGCGCCAGAGGTGATAGGGTTCTGTCACGACGATGACGCTTTTGATCCCTGCCGATTGCAAAAGCGGTCGTGAAAGCATGAAATTTTCCCGTGTGGAGCGCGATTGAGATTCAAGAAGGACGCGGCCTTCGAAGCCATTTTCAAGTGCAATGCTCCGCATGGTTTCTGCTTCGACCCTGCCATCCTCGCGGTCGGTTCCACCTGACATGACAAGCGTCGAAGCCATGCCATGCCTTGCGAGATCGAAGCCGGCTTCGACGCGCCCGACCAGGCAAGGGTTGGGCGCATCATCCAGATAAGCGCGCGATCCCAGTATCAGGGCGGCTTCGGCCGGGCGCGTCGGAGGATTTGCCAATACTTCATGCGCATACGATCGCACCACCAGCCATAGGCCGATGTAGCACAGCAGCGCACAAGTCGTTGCGACGTAAACCGTCACGCGCATCCAGCGAGGCAGAAACCTCAACGAAAACAGCAGCCTCGCATGGTGTGATATTGACCTGAGCATCATCCCGGTGAACTGGGCTCGAGGTCAGGTGTTCTGGATGACGATGTTCGGGAACTTACTACTGTGATCCAGGCTCATTTCCGAGAGCTTGACCGCGGTGCGGCGGGCGATCTGCTTGTATACTGCCGCGATCTTGCCGTCCGGTTCGGCGACTACGCTAGGCATGCCGCCATCGGCCTGCTCGCGGATCTTGATATCGAGCGGCAAGGCACCCAGCAGTTCGACGTTGTAGTCCTGGCACATTTGTTCGCCGCCGCCGGCGCCGAAAATGTGTTCTTCATGCCCGCATTGGCTGCAAATGTGGGTGCTCATGTTCTCTACGATGCCGATGATGGGAATGCCGACCTTTTCGAACATTTTCAGCCCCTTGCGTGCATCCAGCAGTGCGATGTCCTGCGGGGTGGTGACGATCACGGCGCCCGTAACCGGCACTTTTTGCGACAGGGTGAGCTGGATATCGCCAGTGCCGGGAGGCAGGTCGATGACGAGATAATCCAGGTCGCGCCAGTTGGTTTCGCGCAACAGTTGTTCCAGTGCGCCAGTGACCATCGGGCCGCGCCACACCATGGGGGTGTCCGTGTCGATCAGGAAGCCGATGGACATGGCCTGGATGCCATAGCGCTCCAGCGGCTCCATGCTCTTGCCGTCCGCGCTTTCCGGGCGGGCGCTGATGCCCAGCATTTGCGGCTGGGAAGGGCCGTAAATGTCGGCGTCCAGAATGCCCACGCTTGCACCTTCGGCGGCCAGCGCCAGCGCCAGGTTGACGGCTGTGGTGGATTTGCCCACGCCGCCTTTGCCGGAGGCGACCGCGATAATGTTTTTGACCTTCGGCAACAACTGGACGCCGCGCTGTACCGTATGCGCCACGATCTTGCTGGTCACGTTGACGAACACACTGCCGACTCCAGGGATGCTCTTCAGCTTGTTCTGCAACAGTGCCTGGATATCCGCGGCCACCGACCTCGACGGATAGCCCAGCACGATATCAAGGGCCACATTGTTGCCATCGATACGGATGTTGCGGGCGGCCTTGGATGCGATAAAGTCCTTGCCGGTATTGGGATCGTTGATTTCCTTGAGGGCGGTCTGGATTTGAAGTTCGGAGAGCGACATGGTTAAAGCTAATTCCTGAGTAAAAATATAGGGTAATTTTAGCTTATCTGCGATGTTCCGTCATTTGAGAATGACACTATAAGTTTTGTGGCATTTTCTAAAATGACGCTGTGATGGGCCGTCATTTGCTAAAATGACGGCATTTTTCTGCATATTCAACCTGCTCATGACCCGCAAAATTCTTGTTACATCTGCGTTGCCCTATGCCAATGGCAGCATTCACCTCGGCCATCTGGTCGAGTATATCCAGACGGATATCTGGGTGCGTTTCCAGAAAATGCAGGGGAACGAGGTGCATTACGTCTGCGCCGACGATACGCATGGTACTCCGATCATGCTCAGGGCCGAAAAAGAGGGCATCACCCCTGAAGCGCTGATCGCACGGGTGCATGGTGAGCACAGTGCGGATTTTCGCGATTTCCTGGTCGAGTTCGACAATTATTACTCGACCAACTCCGAAGAGAATCGTGAGCTGGCAAGCACGATCTACAAGGCGCTCAAGGCCAACGGCAAAATTGCCACCCGCACCATCGAACAGTATTACGACCCGGTCAAGAACATGTTCCTGCCGGATCGCTTCATCAAGGGCGAGTGCCCCAAGTGCCACGCCAAGGACCAGTACGGCGATTCCTGCGAAGTATGCGGCGCGACCTACAGCCCGACCGAGCTGATCAACCCGTTCTCCGCCGTATCGGGCGCAACGCCGGTACGCAAGGAAACCGAACATTACTTCTTCAAACTTTCCGAGTGTGCAGACTTCCTGCAAGCGTGGACGCGTGACGGCCATTTGCAGGCCGAAGCCGCCAACAAAATGGGTGAGTGGTTTGCCTCCGGCCTCTCGGACTGGGATATGTCGCGTGATGCGCCGTATTTCGGCTTCGAGATTCCCGATGCGCCGGGCAAGTATTTCTATGTGTGGCTGGATGCACCAATCGGCTACATGGCCAGCTTCAAGAACCTGTGTGCGAAGAACGGGCTGGATTTCGACGAGTATTGGAAAAAAGGTTCGACCACCGAGCTGTATCACTTCATCGGCAAGGACATCCTGTATTTCCATGCTTTGTTCTGGCCAGCCACGCTGGAAAATTCCGGTTATCGCACCCCGACCAACATCTATGCCCATGGCTTCCTGACGGTAAACGGCGAGAAGATGTCGAAGTCGCGCGGCACCTTCATTACCGCCCGCAGCTATCTGGAGCAGGTGAAGAACCCGGAATATTTGCGCTATTACTACGCGGCCAAGCTGAACGGTACGATGGAAGACATCGACCTCAACCTGGAAGACTTTGTCGCCCGGGTGAATTCTGACCTGATTGGTAAGTACGTCAATATTGCCAGCCGTACGGCTGGTTTTATCACCAAGCGATTTGATGGCAAGATTCGTGCGGCAGGTGCCAACTCTGTCATTGACGACATGCGCAATGCGGCGCCAATGATTTCCGAATGTTATGAAAACCGCGATTATGGTCGCGCCTTGCGTGAGATCATGTCTCTGGCGGATAAGGCTAACGGCTATGTTGCTGGGGCAGCGCCGTGGGATATGGCCAAAAAGGAAGGGCAAGAGGTCAATCTGCACGTGGTTTGTTCCGAGGCGCTGGAAATGTTCCGCTTGCTGACGTTGTATCTCAAACCCGTGTTGCCGCATCTGGCAGCTTCGGTCGAAGCATTTCTTAATACTCCCCCGTTGCATTGGGCGCATACGGCGCAGCCCTTGGTAGATGGGCATGCGATCAACGTCTACCAGCATCTCGCGACCAGAATCGACCCCAAACAGATCGAAGCCATGGTCGAAGCCAACAAGGAAAGTCTGCAGCCGACCCCGCAGGCGCATTCCGAGCAACGCCATGCGGCGCATCAGCAAAACGAGGCCAAGGCTGACGTGGCGGCGGCTGAAAAGGACTGGGAGCCGTTCATCTCAATTGATGACTTTGCCAGGGTTGACCTGCGTATCGCCCGTATCGCCAATGCCGAGCATGTCGAAGGTGCCGAAAAGCTGCTTAAACTCACGCTGGATATCGGTGAGGACAAGCCGCGTCAGGTGTTTGCCGGCATCAAGTCAGCCTATGACCCGGCGACGCTGGTGGGCCGGTTGACGGTCATGGTCGCCAACCTCGCACCGCGCAAGATGAAGTTCGGCCTCTCGGAAGGCATGGTGCTGGCAGCCAGCGACGAGCGAGGCGGGCCTTATATCCTGTCTCCCGATGTCGGCGCACAACCGGGCATGCGCGTTAAGTAAATTCCTTCAACAACAGAAAAGCTTGAATATGAAAATTACTCACCTCCTCATGAGCTTATTGATGATTGCCACGTGTCAGGCATTTGCTGCGGACAGTGATGTGAAAACTGCTGTTGGCGGTGGGTTGGGCGCGGTTGCAGGTACGGCCCTCGGCCAGGCAGTTGGCGGCAAGACCGGATCCATTGTCGGTGGCGCGGTTGGCGGGGGCGTAGGTGCCGCCGTCACCACCAAGGGCGAGGGCAGGACGGGCGCTGTCGTCGGTGGCGCGGCCGGCGGTGCGGCCGGTGCAGCAGTTGGCCGGTCCATGGGTGGAAAAACCGGAGCTCTCGTGGGTGCCGGTGTAGGCGGAGCGGCTGGCGCCACGGTAGGCAAGAACGTCACGGAAACGGATGAGCCTCGCGCCAGATATGCATCCAGAAGAGTTGAGCGTGATGACGAGAATTACGATGATGACCATGAAGAGCGCGGTCACGGGCGTGGCCATGCTTACGGGCACTACAAGAACAAACACCACGATCGCGATGATTGATCCGGCGACGCCGATGCAATAAAAAAGCCCCGCGATGCGGGGCTTTTTCTTGGAAAAGACGGCGTTACTTCTTGCTGTCTTTCTTGTCGCCCTTTTTGGCAGCCTTGTCGTCAGCCTTGGAATCCTTCTTGGTGTCTTCCTTGACTGTCTTGGTCTCGGCGGTCTTGCCGGCTGCCGCAGCCGTCTCATTGCCGACAGCCTTGGACTTGTCGGCCTTGGCGGGAGCTGCGCTGGTGGAGCCGCTGACGGTAATGTCGTTACGCATCTTGTCTATGCTCTTCTTGCCGAAGCCCTTGACGTTGTCCAGGTCGTCCACGCTCTTGAAAGGGCCATTCTTGGTGCGGTAGTCGATGATGGCCTTGGATTTGGCCGGGCCAATCCCTTTGATGGTTTCCAGTTCAGCCTGAGAAGCGGTATTGATGTTGACCGCAGCAAACGCGTTGATGGCGAAAGCGAAGCAGGCGATCAGTACGAGCAGCAATTTCTTCATGAAACTCTCCTTCTGTTGGTTTTTGAGAAACCGGTAAATAACCCGGGTGTTACTAACTGCACATCATGCTCCAGTTTGCTTACACGAATCTTACCGCCTGCCGATGGCGAAATATTCCAGTCCTGCCTCCTTGACGTGTGCCGGGGTGTACATGTTGCGTCCGTCGAAGATGGTCGGGGTCTTCAGCGCAGCCTTGATCTGTGCAAAGTCAGGCGCACGGAATTCCTTCCATTCGGTAACGATCAGCAGCGCGTCGGCACCTTCCAGTGCCTGCATGGGGGTATCCGCATAAGCCAGTCGTGCGTCGTTGCCGAAAATACGTTTCGATTCCGTCATGGCGACCGGGTCGTAGGCGGTCACGGTCGCGCCCATATCCCACAAACCCTGAATGATGACGCGGCTGGAGGCTTCGCGCATGTCGTCGGTGTTGGGCTTGAACGCCAGGCCCCACAGGGCGAACTTCTTGCCTTTGAGATCGGCGCCGAATTTCGACCTGATCTTTTCCAGCAGGATACGCTTCTGGGCGTCGTTGGCTTCTTCGACGGCGTTGAGCACTTTCATCGGCTGGTCGATACTGTCCGCCGTGCGGATCAGCGCCTGCACATCCTTGGGGAAGCAGGAGCCACCATAGCCGCAGCCAGGGTAGAGGAAGTGGTAGCCGATACGCGGGTCGGAACCGATGCCGATGCGCACCTGCTCGATGTCTGCGCCCAGCCGGTCTGCAAGGTTTGCCAGCTCGTTCATGAACGAGATACGGGTGGCCAGCATGCAGTTGGCGGCATACTTGGTCAGCTCTGCGCTCTTGATGTCCATGACGATGACGCGGTCGTGGTTGCGGTTGAACGGGGCATAGAGGTCGCGCATGAGGGTGGAGGCACGATCGTCCTCGGAGCCAACGACGATGCGGTCTGGACGCATGAAGTCTTCAACGGCGGCGCCTTCCTTGAGAAACTCCGGGTTGGACACGATAGCGAACGGGATATTGGCGCCGCGCCTGGCGAGCTCTTCGGTAATGGCGGCACGCACCTTGTCCGCGGTACCGACCGGCACGGTGCTCTTGTCGACCACGACTTTGTAGTCAGTCATGTGTTTGGCGATGTTTCTTGCTGCAGCGGTGACGTATTGCAGGTCGGCGGAGCCATCTTCGTCAGGCGGGGTGACGACGGCGATGAACTGGATCTGGCCCCAGGCCACGCTTTCTTCGATGCTGGTGGTGAAATGCAGGCTCTCTGCAGCAACGTTGCGCTGCACCATTTCCAGCAGGCCGGGTTCGTGGATGGGGATACCGCCTTCTTTCAGGGTCTGGATCTTGGAAACATCCAGGTCCAGACATAAAACGTCGTTGCCGACTTCTGCCAGACAAGTGCCAGTAACCAGGCCAACGTAACCGGTACCGATGACGGTAATTTTCATGAATGACTCCTAAAATTTAAATAGTGGAAATCTCTTGATGGATGGCGTGCAAGGCAGCCAAAGGGTCGGGCGCTTGCGTAATGGGGCGGCCGATCACCAGGTAACTCGAGCCTTGGCGCAGCGCGTCTGCCGGCGTCACCACGCGCGACTGGTCATCTTTGCTGGCAGTGGCGGGACGGATGCCCGGCGTGACCAGGCAGAAATCCGGTCCCAGCGACTGACGCAAGACTGGGGCTTCCTGCGCGGAACAGACCACACCATCCAGGCCGCAATCCTGGGTCAGGCTGGCGAGGCGCAGTACCTGATCTGGCAGTGCTCCGGAAACGCCAACCTCGTTCAGGGATGGCTCATCCATGCTGGTGAGTACCGTGACGGCAATCAGCAAAGGCGAGGTCGCCGATTTGTCGATCGCTTCCCGTGCGGCCAGCATCACGGCGCGCCCGCCCGAGGCGTGTACGTTGAGCATCCACACGCCGAGCCGGGCTGCAGCCTCACATGCTTTGGCTGTGGTGTTGGGGATGTCATGAAACTTGAGGTCAAGAAAGACACCGAAGCCCTTGCTTACCAGTTGCTCGACGAATCGCGGTCCTTCGGCGGTAAATAGTTCCTTGCCGACCTTGAGGCGGCAGAGGGTGGGGTCCAGGCGATCGACCAGTTGCAGTGCCTGCTCGGCTTCAGCATAGTCCAGCGCGACGATGATTTTCGGGTCATTCATCTGAGCGGTTGTTCTTTCGGTTCCGGCGGAAAGGTTTCCCAGCCATTGCAGCCCGGGCATTGCCAGTAATACTGGCGTGCCTTGAAGCCGCACTGGTCGCAGCAGTAATTCCGGCTATTGCCCAGAAAATAATGCACGGTTTTCTTCATCAGCGGGACATCCTGCTGTGTCACGTTCTGGCCTGACTCAAGCGCCTGCAGCAGCCGGTCCAGAATGTTCAGGCTGGGCTGCTTGGCAAGCTCGTTGCGCGCGAGCTCCGCCGCCGCCGCCGCACCCTCCTGTGCCAATGTGGCTTCATACACGACATTGAGCACCGCAGGCAGATTGTGCTTTTGTACCCATGATTTTAACAGGGTCAAGCCTTCGTCGCCGCGATTCAGCGCCTGGCAACTTTGCAGCAGGCGTGTCGCGATCAGGCCGAGATATTGCGGTTTCTGCGATTCAATCCGCTTCCAGGCGGCGATGGCTTCTTCATGCTGGCCGTTGGCGAGCGCATTGTCGCCCAGCATGATATTGGCGCGAATGCAGAACGGATTGGCTTGCAGTGCCGATGCAAGATGCTGCTCAATCTGCTGCGGGTGTGTGGTCGCCAGTTCGCAATGGAATTCTGCGATTTCCTTATGAAAGGGTACGCCGGACAACAGTTCAAGTCCTTTCGCGGTCTCGATCGCGCGCTCCCATTCGCGTTCGCGGATGTAGATGTCCAGCAACGCCCTGAGTGCCGCCTGCTGGTAACTGGGTGCGCCGCAAAGCTTGCGAAACAGCGATTCTGCGCGGTCGAACAGGCCCGCCTTGAGAAAATCCTGTGCCAGTTCCACCATGATCGCGGTTTTTTGCAGCTCCGAGAGCTGTGGACGTTCCAGCAGGTTCTGGTGCAAATGGATGGCTCGGTCGACTTCACCGCGGCGACGGAACAGGCTGCCCAGCGCGAAGTGCAATTCCAGCGATTCCGTGTTGGATTTGACCGCTTCGATGAAAGCCTCGATGGCCTTGTCGTGCTGTTCCTTGATCAGGAAATTCAGACCCTTGAAATACGCGGCCGGCAGCGCGCTGGATTCGCTCAGCAGCTGGTTCATGTCCACGCGCGCGGCCATCCAGCCCAGCATGAAGAACAAAGGGAGGGCAAGCAGCCACCAGTATTCGAATTCGATCATGGTGCTGGTTATTCTTGCCTGGTCTGGAGGGTATCCAGCTCGCGCTGCAGGCCGATGAGGCGCCGGCGCTGCGCAACCAGCAGTGAAAGGCCGGCGATAAGCCCGGCCAGCACGCCGGCGCAGAACGCAATCAACAGCGTCAGCGAGAGCGGAGCTTGCCAGGCGAAGCCGAGATAGTAGTGCAGGGTGATCGGTTCGGCATTTTTCAAGGCGAAGCCGAGAGCGACCAGAAACAGAGCAAAACCCAATGCTGCATAGAAATAACGCATGGCGTGATTTTACCGAATTAAGACGAATGAATCATAAATTCATCCAGGTAGATAATAAAAAAGCGGCGGAATTTTCATTCCGCCGCCTTGTTTTGCGTGCCAGACCGGTTTAGTCCTCGAAATCTACCCGTTCGCGCAACTCCTTGCCAGCCTTGAAATGCGGTACGTATTTTTCAGGTACCTGCACTTTTGCACCAGTCTTGGGGTTGCGGCCGAGGCGGGGAGGGCGGTAGTTCAGACTGAAACTGCCGAACCCTCTGATCTCGATGCGCTCGCCGGTAGCCAGCTTGTCAGCCATGGCATCGAGGATAGCCTTGACCGACAGCTCGGCGTCTTTGACGACGAGCTGCGGAAAGCGCCCCGCGAGCTTGGCAATCAGCTCCGATTTGGTCATGGCGCTCACGCCTTACTCGTTGTTTTTGCTATCGAGCTTGGCCTTGAGCAGCGCGCCCAGGCTGGTGGTACCGGCGGTGCCGCTATCACCGCTGTACTTCTGGACTGCATCGGCCTCGTCAGCCATATCCTTGGCCTTGATGGACAGGTTGATGCTGCGGTTCTTGCGGTCGATGTTGATGATCTTGGCCTCGACTTCGTCGCCTTCCTTCAGGTGGCTACGGATATCTTCCACCTTTTCGCGGGAGACTTCGGATGCGCGGAGGTAGCCTTCGATTTCGCCTTCCAGCGTAACCACTGCACCCTTGGCGTCGATGCTCTTCACGGTACCCTTGACCAGGCTGCCCTTATCGTGGGTGGTGGTGTAGGCGTTGAACGGATCATTGTCGAGCTGCTTCACGCCGAGGGAGATACGCTCCTTCTCGACGTCGATGGCGAGCACCAGGGCTTCGACTTCATCGCCCTTCTTGAAGTTGCGGATGGCTTCTTCGCCAGTCAGGCTCCAGGACAGGTCGGACAGGTGGATCAGGCCGTCGATGCCACCGGCCAGGCCGATGAACACGCCGAAGTCGGTGATGGACTTGATCTGGCCGCGAACCTTGTCGCCGCGCTTGTGGCTGGCAGCGAAATCGTCCCACGGATTGGACTTGCACTGCTTCATGCCCAGAGACAGGCGGCGGCGGTCTTCGTCGATTTCCAGGATCATGACTTCGACTTCGTCGCCCAGCTGGACGATCTTGGCCGGATGTACGTTCTTGTTGGTCCAGTCCATTTCGGAAACGTGTACCAGGCCTTCGATGCCCGGTTCGATTTCAACGAATGCACCATAGTCGGTCAGGTTGGTTACCTTGCCGAACAGGCGGGTGCTGGCCGGGTAACGGCGGGACAGGTTGACCCACGGATCGTCGCCCAGTTGCTTGATGCCCAGGGAAACGCGGTTCTTTTCCTGGTCGAACTTGAGAATCTTGGCTTCGACTTCGTCGCCAACGGTCAGCACTTCAGACGGGTGCTTGACGCGGCGCCATACCAGGTCGGTGATATGCAGCAGGCCGTCGATGCCGCCGAGGTCGACGAATGCGCCGTAGTCGGTGATGTTCTTGACGATACCCTTGACTACGGCGCCTTCCTTCAGGTTGGCCAGCAGGGCTTCGCGATCGGCGCCCATGGAAGCTTCCATGACGGCACGGCGGGAAACCACAACGTTGTTGCGCTTACGATCCAGCTTGATGACCTTGAAGTCCCATTCCTTGAATTCGTAAGGAGTGGTGTCCTTGACCGGACGGGTGTCGACCAGCGAACCCGGCAGGAAAGCGCGAATGCCGTTGACCATGACGGTCAGGCCGCCCTTGACGCGACCATTGATGACGCCCTTGATGATGCGGCCTGCGTTCATTGCTTCTACCAGATCCAGCCACGCAGCGAGGC
>DAIDAS010000064.1 GCA_027310505.1 bacterium | reverse complement strand
GCCTCTTCGCAGTGGCCGTATTCCGTCCTTTCGGTTTTGAGGAATTTGCGCCGTGCGGGCGTGTTGTAATAGAGGTCGTTCACCTCGATGACTGTGCCGACATCGAGTGCAGCCGGTTCCCGGGGCGTGAGGTTGCCGCCTTCTGCCGAGATGCGCCACGCATGGCGTTCGCCCTTGATGCGACTGGCAACGCTGGTGCGCGACACCGAGGCAATACTGGCCAGTGCCTCGCCTCGGAAGCCCAGGCTGGCCACCCGCTCCAGATCATCCAGGGTGGCAATCTTGCTAGTGGCGTGACGGGTCAGCGCCAGGGTCAGTTCATCCGGCGCAATGCCGCTGCCGTTATCCGTCACCCTGAGCTGTTTCACGCCGCCTTGCAGCAGCATGACCGAAATATCATCCGCACCGGCATCCAGACTGTTCTCCAGCAGTTCTTTCAGCGCCGCGGCCGGACGCTCCACGACTTCGCCGGCGGCGATCTGGCTGATGAGGTGATCTGGGAGAAGATGAATTGAGGACATGTCCGCTATTTTACCTGCTAGCGCACTGTCACAGTCGGCGATCCTGCACGCAGGCTGCCGATAACCTCCGCCTGACTGAAACCTGCCTGATGGAAACAGGCCAGCACTTCATCAGCACTCTCTGGTGAAACTGCCGCCAGCAAACCGCCGCTGGTCTGGGCATCAGCCAGCAGACGGCGCTGCCAGGGTTCCAGCGACGCCGCGAAATCGACTTCATGACCATAGCTGGCGAGGTTGCGGTCAATGGCGCCGGGGCCGTAGCCCTGCCTTGCCAGCGGCAAGGCCTCGGACAAGACCGGGATGCGATCGAAGTCGATCTCGGCAGTCAGTTGGGCGCCGCGGCACATTTCCAGCAGGTGCCCGAGCAGGCCGAACCCCGTGACATCGGTCAATGCATGCACACCGGACAGCCCGGCGAGAGTGCTGCCAACAGTGTTGAGTTGCGTGGTGGTAGCGATCAGTTGGGCGTAGCCGGCCTCGGTCAGCACTTCCTTCTTCATCGCCTGTGCCAGTACTCCGACGCCCAGCCCCTTACCCAGAATCAGCACGTCGCCAGCCTTGGCATCGCTGTTTTTCTTGAGCTTGTCCGGATGCACCACCCCCAGCCCGACCAAGCCATAAATCGGCTCCGGCGAATCAATGGAATGGCCGCCCGCCAGCGGGATGCCCGCAGCTTTGCACACACTGGCACCGCCATCGAGAATTGCGCGAATAGCTTCGACCGGCAGTGAATTCACCGGCATGCCGACAATGGCCAGCGCCATGATGGGCGTGGCGCCCATGGCGTAGATGTCCGACAGCGCATTGGTTGCGGCAATGCGGCCAAAATCGAAGGGGTCGTCCACGATGGGCATGAAGAAATCGGTGGTGGCGACAATGGCCTGGCTGTCATTGAGCCGGTATACGGCCGCGTCATCACTGGTTTCGCTGCCAACCAGCAGATCAGGGTATGGCAGCTTTTCTTTGACGTCGCCCAGAATACTTTGCAACACGGATGGTGCGATTTTGCAGCCGCAACCGCCGCCATGCGACAATCGGGTAAGTTTGATTTCGGACATTGGATGATCGTATGTACTTGAGGACCGCCAACGTAGCACAGCTGCACGAGTTTGACGAGATCATCGACGTCCGCACACCGGCCGAATTTGCCGAGGATCACATCCCCGGCGCTATCAATTGCCCGGTGCTTGAAGACGAAGAACGCATCACCGTCGGCACACTATACATGCAGGCATCCCCTTTTGAAGCCCGCAAGGTCGGCGCTGCACTGACATCGAAAAACATTGCCCGGCACCTGCAGGAACGCTTTCATGACCGCCCAAAGTCTTGGAAACCGCTGATCTATTGCTGGCGTGGCGGCCAACGCAGCGGCGCGATGAACATCATCTTCACCCAGGTCGGCTGGGCGTCACACCAGCTCGAAGGCGGCTACAAGGCCTACCGGCGCGACACCCTGAACAAACTGGGCGAAATTCCACGCACCCTGACGTTTCGCGTCATTTGCGGCCCCACGGGGTGCGGCAAAAGTCAGTTATTGAGGTTGCTGGCGCAACAAGGGCATCAGGTGCTTGATCTGGAGGCGCTAGCCGGTCATCGCGGTTCGGTGCTGGGGAAATTGCCGGATCAGGCACAACCTTCGCAGAAATGGTTCGATAGCCTGTTGCTGCAGGCCTTGCAAAGCTTCGACCCGGCCCGGCCGGTATACGTAGAAGCAGAAAGCAACAAAATCGGCCTCATCAAGCTACCGGATGCCTTGTGCGACAAAATGCACGCCAGCGATTGCCTGCTGCTCGAAGTGCCATTGGCGGAGCGGGTGCGCTTTCTGCTGGAAGATTATGATTTCTACCTGCGCGACCCCGAGCGGCTCATCACCCAGCTCGATGTCCTGAAAAACATCCATGGCAAAGCGCAACTGATCCAATGGGCGGAAATGGCCCGTGCGGGTGAATTTTCAGCGCTGGTCGAGGCATTGCTCATCCAGCATTACGATCCCGCGTATTACCGCTCGATGGATCGCAACTACACCAGGCTGGCCCAGGCTGAGCGCATCAGTTTCTTGCCTACGGATCAACAAGGGAAGTATGCTGCATCCAGCATATCTTCAGGACGGCACGATGGCGGAATTACCCAACCTACAGTCCTACGTTCTAACTGAAAAGCTCGGTGAGAGCCTGCAATCGCAGGTTTTCAAGGGGCATTTCAAGGGGCGGCCCGAGCAGCCTCTGGTGCTCAAGCTGCTCAAGGTGCTGTCAAGCTGGGAAGACCAGTCGCGCCATTTGCGGCAAAAAATAGAACGTCTCAAAGTGTTGCATGACCCTCGGGTCTGCACGCCATTTGCACTTGAGTCTGATGGTGACATTCTTTTCATCGTGCAGCCATGGTTCTCGGGGCTACCCCAGGACGCCTGGGCGGCAGATCGCGCGAAGTTAACGCTTTCCGATTTCTTTACCCTGGCCTGCACCCTGGCCGATATGTTGCAAGCCGTGCATGATGCGGGCATTACCCACGGCGGAGTCAAACCGCACAATATCCTGGTGCAGCCCGGCACGCTGACCGTGCGGCTCACCGATTTCATCACGCCACTGGATATCCGCGACGTCAGCCACTTTATCTACGACCCGGAATTCGTGCGCGGTACGCTGGCCTATACTTCGCCGGAGCAGACCGGTCGGATCAATTACCGGGTGGACTTTTCCACCGACCTGTATTCGCTAGGCATCGTGCTCTATGAGCTACTGACTGGCAGGCTGCCTTTCTTCTCAGCCGACCCGCTGGAATTGATTCATTCTCACCTGGCTGAAGAAGCGCCCCTGGCGCATGAAGTCAACCCAGATATTCCACCCCAGATCAGCGAGATCGTGGCCAAGCTCATTCTCAAGCAACCGGAAAAACGCTACCAAAGTGCGGCAGGCTTGCTGGGGGACCTGATTCGCTGTCGCGACGAATATGCCTCGACTGGCACGGTTTCCGATTTTCCAGTGGGGCTGCTCGACCGTACCCGACGCGTTGTTTTCATCTCGAGGATGGTCGGTCGTGTCGCTGAAAGCGCGCTGATTCGCCACACGTATGACGAAGTGATACAGGGCAGATATCGCTCTGTATTCATCTCCGGACTGTCCGGAATAGGCAAAACACGGCTGATCCAGGAATTGCAAAAACCGCTGGTAAGGCATCGGGGTTACTTCACTTCGGGCAAATTCGACCAATATCAAAAGAACATCCCCTATAGCTCCCTGATCCAGGCGCTACGCAATCTGGTGCGCATCTTTCTCACCGAAAGTGATGTGCAGGTAGCACAGTGGAAGAAAAAGATCCTGGGCGCAGTGGAAAACAACGGCCGCGTAATTACGGATGTCGTACCCGAACTGGAATTCATCATCGGAAAACAGCCTGAGGTTGCGCACCTGCCACCGGTGGAGGCGCGCAACCGTTTCAATAACCTGTTCGGTCGTTTTCTCGCCTGCCTCGCCAGCGAAGAGAATCCGCTGGTGCTGTTCATCGACGACCTGCAATGGTGCGATAGCGCCACCTTCGATTTTCTGCAGAATATCTTCTCCAATCATGAAGAACACCCTTACCTGTTCTTCATCGGCGCCTACCGGCATAACGAGGTCGATGCGGCACACCCCCTCGCCAGGCTGATTCGCAACGTACAGGAGACCGAAGGCCCGTTGCAGGAGATCAGGCTGGCACCGCTAGACGAAGCCGACTGCCACGAGATGGTGGCCTATATCCTTGATTCATCGCTTGAAAATACGGCCAACCTGGCGCAGTTCATTGCCCATTTGACCGAGGGCAACCCCTTGTTTGTCAGCGAAAGCCTAGCTTGGCTTTATAACGAAAACCTGCTGCGGACGGACGAGAAACGCCAATGGCAATGGGATATGAACAAAATCCGTGAAACACGGATGCCGGCCACCGTCGTAGAAATGTTCAGCTGCAAGGTCGTCAGGCTGCCACGCGCCACCCTGGATATCCTCGATCACTGCGCCTGCATGGGTAACCGCTTTACGGCCAATGAACTGGTACAGGTACTCGAGATCGACTTGGTCACCCTGTTCGAGCGGCTCAAGCCAGTATTGAGCCTAGGGTTACTGCTGGAAAACAAATCCGACCTGTAATTCGTGCATGACCGGGTACAAGAAGCCGTCCTGCGGCAAGTGGACGAGCAGGTGCGCCCCACCCTGCATTGGCGTATCGGCAACCGCCTGCTGGCCAATCTCCCCATAGACGCCAGCATCGAAGCGTGGGAGAGCCTGTTCACCATCGCCGCCCACCTGAATCGGGGACGGCCCGAGATGCTAGACGAGGCCAACACTTACCGCCTGGTAGACATCAACTTTCATGCAGGCAACAAAGCGCTGGATGCATTGGCGGTCAACGCCGCGAACGAATTCTTTCACATCGCGCATGACTATCTGCCCGAGGATTGCTGGAGTGTGGCCTACGAGAAGTCTTACCGCATCTACCAGCGGCTGGCCAAGACCGATCTGATGCGCGGCAACTACGAGGCCTCCGAGGTACTACTCAACCAGCTGATCGATCACGCGGACAGCGATCTCGACAAGGCCGAAGCGTTGGCTGAACAAACCACCTCGCTGTCCTCCTTCGGCAACTTCATCCAGGCCATTGCTACAGCCAATCGTGGCCTGGCATATTTCGAAAAATCCATTCCGGAAGATGCCGCGGAGGCCCGTCAGCGCATGCAGGCACTGATGGCGCAAGTGGAAGCACAAGGTGACGTATGGCATGCCATCCTGCACATGCCCTTCACTCACGAGCGCAAGCACAAGATCGAGCTGGCGTTCTATAGCGAGCTGATCCCGGATCTATACATGTCCGGGCTGGTGCCACAGCTCTATCTCTCTGCCGCACAGTCCACCCTGAACTGCCTGCACGGAGGCATGGACGAATCGGTGATCTACTCCTTCTCCATCATGGGGCTTAATCTGGGCGAGCAGGAACAGTTTGAACTGGCCTTTCGCTACGAAGATCTCGCCCACGACCTGTGTGCAAAATACCCCAACACTTTCGGAGCGACCCGGGGCATGAATGGCATCGTCTGGTGCAACATGCACTCGCGCAGCCACCCCTCGGAAATCGTGGACTACTGCCTCAAGGGCATCCAGTGTGGCAAGAACTGCGGCGACCTTTACAACGCCGGGTTGTCGTATGGCCCGCTAATGTGGAACCTGGTGGTGCAGGGAAAAAACCTGCGGCGGGTCGAGGAATATGCCGAGGAATGCCTGCAGTTCTCTCGCAAGAACCATCTTTCATTTTCGATCAGCCTGGCCGAAGCCGTCCTTGCTGGCTGGGTTGCGCCGATGAAGCCGGATTTCCAGCCGGTGCCCATGGATGAGAAGCTGGCACGCTGGGAATCGGACAATTACATAGCGGCCTGCGGCAGCTATTTTGTGCTGCTTGGAATCAGCCAGTACCTGCTAGGCGACTACACCCATGCAGCCGACTCGCTGGCTGCCGTCAACCGCTATCTGCATGGTCTCACGGACAATGTGCTGAAACGGATGTGGAGCGTGTTCTGCATTCTCAACCGGCTGCGGCTGCCGGAACAGAACACATGGCAGGAAATCGAAACCGAAATTACCCCGCTGCTGCAAAAAATCGAAATCTGGGCGCAGTTCGGCCCCTTGCTGCGACCTTACCTGGCGCTATTGCATGCGGAGATCGCTCGTGCCAGAGGTGAATTGCACCATGCCCGCAACTTGTATCTGGATGCCATTGCCGAGGCTCATGCGCAGGATTACGGGCTGCTCACCGGTCACCTGTATGAATGCCTCGGTGACGTATTGTCAGAAACCAGGCAAGGCAACCCGGAAATCTACTATGCTGAAGCGCGGCGGATTTACCGGATTTCGCGGGCCGACATCAAGAGTGCCAATCTACAGGCGCGCCGCGGCTATGTGCCTGTGGACAAAGCACTGCGCATCGAAGAAACCGCTCACGACCTCCCGGAACAGGCCACCTTGCCCAATCTGGACGTCAATTACCTGATGAAGTCGGCATTGGCGCTATCGGCCGAAATCGATCTGACGCAACTGCTGCAGAAGATCATGAGTGTAGTGCTGGAAAGCTCCGGTGCCCAACATGGCTACCTGCTGATCAAGGAGCAGGACGAGTTGATCGTGGCTGCCGAGAATCATGTCGGTAAAAAACAGGCCGTCCACGACCGTCACTACCGGCTGGCCGACGCCCGCGGCATTTGTCAGGCCATCGTCAATTACGTGTTCCGCACGCGTGAAAAAGTCGTACTCCGCGACGCCAGCGCCGAGGGCGATTTCCAAGGGGCGCCTGAAGTGCAGATGCTGGGCATGCGCTCGATATTATGCCTTCCCGTGGTCAAGCAGGCAGAACTGATCGGCGTGCTATATCTTGAAAACCGGCTGTCTGAAGGTATCTTTACCTCGGAAAAAACCGGCATGACCGAATTATTGACATCGCACGCGGCCATTTCCCTGGAAAATGCGCGCCTGCTTGATGAAACGCGCCGCGCCTACAGGCAATTGCAGGAAAATCAGGAACACATGCAGCAGATGGAAAAACTCTCTGCGCTCGGCACCCTCGTCGGCGGAGTGGCGCACGAAATCAACAACCCGCTGATGGGCGTGATGAATTACGTTGAGAATGTCGCTGAAAAAACAACCGATCAGAAATCACGCGAGGTGCTGGATCTGGCCATGACGCAGATTCTGCGTATCAAATCCATCGTGCGCAACATGCTGATTTTTGTCCGAACCAACACTGTCGCCACAGGCACCAGCGATATCTGCACCGTGGTCAGCCAGACCCTGCTGTTGCTGGAGGGAAAACTGGAAAAATCCGGGATACAGATACGTCTGTCACTCCCTGAAACCCTGCCGGAAATCATCTTTAACGCCGACAGCCTGCAACAGGTGCTGGTCAACCTGATTCTCAATGCGCGTGACGCCATGGCTGGGAGCGTGCAATCTCCACGGATCGAGATTTCTGCCAGGATGGCAGAAACCGAGGTGATATTGAACGTGTGTGACAACGGCCCGGGCATCCCCGATGAAATCAAATCCAGGATATTTGACCCGTTCTTTACAACCAAGCCGCCGGGGAAAGGAACAGGGCTGGGTCTCTCCGTATCACGCCGGTTGGTTGAGGATGCCGGCGGCACCATCAAGGCACAAAATATCAAGGGACAAGGCTGCTGCATGCAATTACAATTCAAAGCGATAATAAATACACAATAGGGGGAGAGATACCCCCACGCGGATCCGCGTCGCTTCAGAATGCGGACGCAAGAGGAGAAACCGATGGGCAAGAAAGTTCTCGTGATCGACGACGACCCTGCCGTCCGGGGGGCATTTCAACTGGTTCTGAGCGATGCCGGTTGCACCGTACGCGAGGCCGATAACGGTCTGGCAGGCGTGGAGCTGGCACAGGCAGAGCGCCCCGACGTAATCTTTCTTGACCTCAAAATGCCCGGGGTCGATGGCGTAGAAACCCTGCGACGCCTCAAGGCGGTCGATGCCACGCTGAACATCTACATCGTGACGGCATTTTCCAACGAGTACATGGATCAACTGAAGCTTGTCCATGACGAGGGTTATCAATTCCAGCTGGCAAGCAAGCCACTCTCATCATCCCAAATCAGGGATCTCGCCCGTATTGCCGATCAGTCTACACAGCCCGATCAACAGGATCACGAAATCGAGCTGACCCTGTACGTGGTTTCCATGAACGAGGAAGCCCGGAAAATGGCTGAACAAATCACGCTCATGCTCACAAACACCTATGAGCCAGGACGCTGGGCATTCCATGTCGTGGAAGTGCTGAGCATGCCTGAAAAAGCACTGAAGAATGAGGTGTTCGCCACGCCGATGCTGGTGCGCGACCTGCCTCAACCAGTATTAAAGATGCTGGGTGATCTATCCAGAATGGCTGCAGTCATGGCGGCTATCACTACCCGATACACCAGCGACGAGACGCATACCATCAT